>NZ_JBHWIR010000003.1:79915-107332 GCF_042731835.1 Kitasatospora sp. NPDC059817
GGGGGGGTGGCCGTGGCCCGGGTGGTTCGGGTGCCGGGGCAAAATCCGCCCCCCCGCCGCACCGGGGGGCGATGGCCCTGGGGGTGCGGCGGGCGGCGGGGTCGGAGCCGTCCGGCGGCGTTCTTCCGGATTCCGGGCGCGGGCCCGGCCGGTCAGCCCTGCTGCTGGAGGCTGAGCGGGCGCATGTCCGTCCAGTTGCCCTCGATGTGGGCGACGGCGGTGGCCCGGTCGGTGGCCTCCAGGGTCACCGACCAGCCCTCCGGGACGGCGGCGAAGGACGGCCACAGGGAGTGCTGCCCCTCCGCGTTGACGAGGACGAGGAAGGTGCCGTCTTCGCGGTCAAAGGGGTTCGCCATGACTGTTCTCCAGATCTCGGGATCGCGGGACGTGCCGGGTTGACCGGGCGTCAGGTGGTCGGGGTGCCGGTCGGGCTCGCGGCCAGGGCGGCGAGGGCGTGTTCGACGACCGCGCCGATCGCCGCCGCCGGTGCGGGTTGCAGCAGCTGCTGGTGCCCGCTGTCCACGTCGTGCGCGAGGACGGCGGAACCGACGTGCGGCTCCCAGCTCTTGACCTTGAGGGCGCGCTCCTCCGGGGTGGGGCGGGTGTCGCCGCCGACTGCCACGAAGAGCGTCATCGGGCAGCCGTCGAAGCGGCCCGGGGTGAACCGCTGGAACAGCTCCAGGTTGTTCCGCATGACCCCCAGCAGCCGTTCCAGCGTACCCGGTTCGAGCGCGGCGAGGGGGCCTTCGGTGCGGGCCAGGTGCGCGGCGACGCCTTGCGGGGTGAGCCGTTCCGGCTCCGCCGCGTCGACCCCGGCCTCGGCCAGGAAGTCGGCGAGGAACTCGGCGTCGCTGGGCCGGGCCCCGAGGGCGTCGTCGGGGTAGGCGTCCAGGTTGGCCAGGAACGCCACCTGTTCGCCGGCGGCGTGCAGCCGGACGGCCATCTCGTGCGCCACGACGCCGCCGTAGGACCAGCCGAGCAGGTGGTACGGGCCGTGCGGCTGCACGGCGCGCACCCGGGCCAGGTACTCCTCGGCGACGTCGCCCAGGTCGGTCGGCAGCGGGCCGTCGTCGGACAGGCCGCGGGCCTGGAGGCCGTAGACCGGCTGCTCCGGGTCGAGGTGCTCGGCGAGCGCCGCGAACGGGATCGCGAAGCCGAGGCCGCCGTGCACGCAGAACAGCGGGGGCCGCCCGCCGGTGGGCCGGATCGGCAGGACGGGCCCGAGCAGGTCGACCGCGCCGCCCCCGGTGGCGGCGGCCGCGGCCAGCGCCTCCAGGGTGCGGTGCTCGAAGACCGCGCCGAGGCTGATCGGCAGCCCGGCCCGGCCGGCCGCGTTGACCAGCCGGATCGCCTTCAGGCTGTCCCCGCCGAGGGCGAAGAAGGAGTCGTCGGGGCCGACCGGGCCGGTGCCCAGGACCTCCTCGACGGCGGCGCAGAGCAGCCGTTCCGGCTCGGTGCGGGGCGCTCGCGGGGCGCGGGCCGAGGGGGTGGCCGCGGGGGCGGGCAGGGCCTTGACGTCCAGCTTGCCGTTGGCGTTCAGCGGCAGTTCCGGCAGTGCGGTGTAGCTCTCCGGCACCATGTGGCCGGGCAGCGAGCGGGCCAGGTGGCCCTGCAACTCGGCCGGTCCGGGGGTCGGCCGGCCGTCGGCGGGCACCAGGTAGGCGACCAGGCGGCGCTGGCCGGCGGCGTCGGCGGGGGCCAGGACGGCGGCCCGGGCGACGGCCGGGTGCTCGGCCAGCAGCCGTTCGATCTCGCCGAGTTCGACCCGGTAGCCGCGGATCTTGACCTGCTGGTCGGCGCGGGCGACGTACTCGATCCGGCCGTGCCGGTCCCAGCGGACCAGGTCGCCGGTGCGGTACATGCGCTCCCCGGGCGCGCCGAACGGGCAGGCGGTGAAGCGGGCGGCGGTCAGCGCGGGCTGGCCGAGGTAGCCGCGGGCCAGGCCCTCGCCGGCCAGGTACAGCTCGCCGACCACGCCGCGCGGCACCGGCCGCAGCGCCTCGTCCAGGACGTACGCGCGGGTGTCGCCGATCGGCAGGCCGATCGGGACGGTGCCCTCGGCGCGGCCGAGGTCCTGGCCGGTGGCGAAGGTGGTGGTCTCGGTGGGGCCGTACACGTTGAACACCGTGGTGTCCGGCAGGGCGGCCCGCAGCCGGTCCAGGTGGTCGCGGGAGTGCGCCTCGCCGCCGGTGAGCAGCGCCCGCAGCGGGGCCAGGGCACGCGGCCGGGTGTCGGCGATGGTGTTGGACAACTGGGTGGTGAGGAAGGCGACGCTCACCCGGGCGCGGGCCAGGAAGGACTCCAGGGCCTGCGGGTCGGCCGGGCCGGGCGGGTGGACCGCCACCCGGGCGCCGTGGGCGAGCGCGCCCCAGATCTCGAAGGTGGAGGCGTCGAAGGCGACCGGCGCGAAGTAGAGGAAGGTGTCCGCGGCGGTCGGCGCCAGCTCCGGCAGGCCCAGGACCAGGCGGACGGCGGCGCGGTGCGGGACCGCGACGCCCTTGGGCTTGCCGGTGGAGCCGGAGGTGTAGATGACGTACAGCAGGTCGTCGGGGTCGATCGGGGCGGCGGGCACCGGGGCGGTGACGGGCCGGTCGGCCAGGTCGGCCAGGGTTTCGGGGGCGTCCAGGAGCAGCTTGACGACCCCGGCGGGGAGCTCCCGTTCGGCCAGGGAGCGTTCGGTGACGAGCAGCCGGGCGCCGCTGTCGGCCAGCATGTCGCGGACCCGCTCGTCGGGGTAGGACGGGTCGATCGGCAGGTAGGCCGCGCCGGTGCGGGCGATCGCCAGCAGGGTGCTCACCACGGCCGGGCCGCGCTCCAGGCGCAGCGCCACCAGGTCGCCCCGGCGGGCGCCGCGCGCGGTCAGCAGGTGGGCCAGGCGGTTGGCCTCGGCGTCCAGTTCGGCGTAGCTGGTGTGCCGCAGCCGCTCGGGGCGGCCGGGCTCGGTGTGGACCAGCGCGACCGCGTCCGGGGTGGCCGCGATCCGGCGGTCCACCAGGGCGGTGAGGGTGCTGCGCGGGGTGCCGGCCCGGTGGGTGCCGAGGGCGAGCAGTTCGGCCTCCTCCTCGGGCCCGAGCAGGTCCAGCCGGGACAGCGGCCGGGCGGGCTCGGCGAGGGCGGCGGCGAGCAGCCGCAGGTAGGCGTCGGTGATCCGGCGGGCCGTGGCGGGTTCGAACAGGTCGGTGCGGTACTCGACGGCGAGCGCGAGCGCGCCGCCGGCCTGCTCGGTGAGCTGGAAGAACAGGTCCCACTTGGCGGTCCGGACGGGCACCGGCTGCTCGGTCACGGCGAGCTCCGGGTCGTCCTCGGGCGCCGGGGCCGGGCCGGCCTGCTGGAAGCCGAGCATCACCTGGAACAGCGGGTGCCGGGCCATCGAGCGCTCGGGGTTGAGCACCTCGACGAGCTTCTCGAAGGGCACGTCCTGGTGCTGGTGGGCAGCCAGGTCGTAGGCCCGGACCCGTTCGGCGAGCTCGCGCAGTCCCGGGTCGCCGGAGGTGTCGGTGCGCAGCACCAGGGTGTTGACGAACATGCCGACCAGCTCGTCGAGCCGCTCGTCGGTGCGGCCGGCGATCGGGCTGCCGAGCGGGATGTCGGTGCCCGCGCCGAGCCGGGTGAGCAGGGCGGCGAGTCCGGCTCGCAGCAGCATGAAGGCGCTGACGCCCCAGGCGGCGGCGAGCCGGTGCAGCTCGGCGCTGAGCGGCTGCGGCACGGTGGTGCGCACGACGTCGCCGCGGTGCTCGGCCCGGGTGCCGCGCGGGTGGTCGAAGGGCAGCGCCAGTTCCTCCGGCAGGCCCTTCAGGGTCTCGCTCCAGTAGCCGAGTTGGCGGGTGAGCTCGCTCTGCGGGTCGTCCTCCGCGCCGAGCAGTCCGCGCTGCCACAGGGCGTAGTCGGCGTACTGGACGGGCAGCGGCGGCAGTTGGGCCGGGCGGCCGGCCACCCGGGCCCGGTAGTACGCGGTGAGGTCGCGGGTGAGCGGGGCGAGCGACCAGCCGTCGCCGGCGATGTGGTGCAGGACGATCGTCAGCACGTGCTCGTCCGGGCCGAGCCGGAACAGGCGGGCGCGGAGCGGGAGGTGGTGTTCCAAGTCGAAGCCGCGCGCGGCCTCGGCGGCGAGGGCGGCGGGCAGGCCCGCCTCGGTGGTCTCGCTCACCGGGAGCGGGACGGCGGCCTCGGCCGGGGCGAGCACCCGCTGTTCGGCCGGTCCGCTGCCGGTGGTCTCGGGGGCCTCAGCGGGGGCGTGTTGCGGGAAGACGGTGCGCAGCGCCTCGTGCCGGGTGACCACGTCGTGCAGGGCGCCCGTCAGGGCGGCGGTGTCGAGCCGCCCGGAGAGGCGGATCGCCAGCGGGATGGCGTACAGCCCGCCGGGTGCGCCCAGGTGCTCGACGAACCAGAGCCGCTGCTGCGCGTACGACAGCGGCAGCACGGCCGGGCGCGGCCCGGCGGCGAGCGGGGCGCGGCCGGGTGCGGCGGCGGCCAGCCGTTCGGCGAGGCGGGCGGGGGAGGGGGCCTCGAAGAGGTCCCGCACCTGGAGTTCGGCGCCGAGTTCGGCGCGGACCCGGTTGACGATCCGGGTGGCGAGCAGCGAGTGGCCGCCGAGGGCGAAGAAGTCGTCGTCGACGCCGACCCGGTCGAGTCCGAGCACCTCGGCGAAGACGCCGCAGAGCTGCTCCTCCTCGGCGGTGCGCGGGCTGCGGGCCGAGGTGGTGTACGCGGGGGCGGGCAGGGCGCGGCGGTCGAGCTTGCCGTTGGCGGTCAGCGGCAGCGCGGCGAGCGGGACCACGGCCGCCGGGACCATGTACTCGGGCAGCCGCTCGGCGGCGAACTCCCGCAGCCCGGCCGGGTCGGCGCTGTCGCGGGGCACCACGTAGGCGACCAGGCGCTGGTCGCCGGGCCGGTCCTCGCGGGCGATCACGGCCGCTTCGGCGACCGCGGGGTGCTGGCCGAGGACGGTCGCGATCTCGCCCAACTCGATCCGGAAGCCGCGCAGTTGGACCTGCTCGTCGGCGCGGCCCAGGTACTCCAGGGTGCCGTCGGCCCGCCAGCGGCCGAGGTCGCCGGTGCGGTACATCCGGGTGCCGCCGGGTTCGAACGGGCAGGCGACGAAGCGGGCCGCGGTGAGGTCGGGGCGGCGCAGGTAGCCGCGGGCCAGGCCGGGGCCGGTGATGTACAGCTCGCCGGGCACGCCGGCCGGGACGGGCTGCAGGGCGCCGTCGAGCAGGTAGACCCGCAGGTCCGGGATGCCGCGCCCGATCACACTGCCGCTGCCGGCGGCGGCCGTCGGGGCGTCCAGCTCCTGGTAGGAGACGTGCACCGTGGTCTCGGTGATGCCGTACATGTTGACCAGGCGCGGCGCGTCGTCGGCGTGCCGGGTGTACCAGTCGGTGAGCTTGCCGATGTCCAGCGCCTCGCCGCCGAACACCACGGTCCGCAGGGCGAGCGGGCGCGGGCGGTCGGCGTCGGCGCGCATCAGCTGGTAGAAGGCGGACGGCGTCTGGTTGAGGACGGTCACCCGCTCCTCGGCGAGCAGGTCCAGGAAGGCGTCGGGGGAGCGCGACACGTCGTACGGCACCACGACCAGCCGGCCGCCGCGCAGCAGCGCGCCCCACAGCTCCCAGACGGTGAAGTCGAAGGCGATGGAGTGGAACAGCGTCCACACGTCGCCGGGGCCGAAGCCGAACCAGTCGTCGGTGGCCTCCAGCAGCCGCGCCACGTTCTGGTGCGGCACCACGACGCCCTTGGGGCGGCCGGTGGAGCCGGAGGTGTAGATGACGTAGGCCGGGTGCTCGGGGGAGGCCGCGGTGTCCGGGGCGGTGGCCGGGTGGGCGGCCAGCGCGGCGGCCGTCTCCGGGGCGTCCAGGTCCAGGCGTGGCAGGTCCAGGCGCGGCAGGTCCGGGGCGTCGGGCGGCTCGGGCAGCACGCCGCCGGCGGTCAGCAGCAGCGCCGGACGGGCGTCGCGCAGGGTGTAGCCGATCCGGTCGGCCGGGTGGCCGGGCTCCAGCGGCAGGTAGGCCGCGCCCGCCTTGAGGACGGCCAGGACGGCGACGATCAGCTGGACGCCGCGCGGCAGCGCGACGGCCACCAGGCTCTCCGGGCCGGCGCCGCGGGCGGCGAGCAGGTGGGCGAGTCGGTTGGCCCGCTCGTCCAGCTCGCGGTAGCTGAGGGCGGCCTCGCCGGGGGCGGTGACCGCGACGGCGTCCGGGGTGCGGGCGGCCTGCTCGGCGAACAGCTCCGCGACGGTGGCGCGCCGCGCGGGCTCCCGGGGGGCGGCCGAGGCGCCGCTCCACTCGCCGAGGATGCGGGCCAGTTCGGCGGGCTCGGGCGCGCCGAGCCGGGCGAGCGGGGCCTGCGGGTCGTCGGCGACCTGCTCCAGGACGCGGACCAGCCGGTCCAGGACGCGCTGCGCGGACGACTGCGGGTCCTCGGCGGCGTCAGTGTGCTCGGCGGCCTCGGCGAAGGCCGAGGGCCGGTAGGCGAGGTGCAGGTTCAGCCGCTCGCCGGGGAAGACGGTGAGGCTCAGCGGGTAGTGGGTGGCCGAGAGCACCTGGGCGGAGCTGACGGTGCCGCCCGACTCGCGGAACAGCGCGGCCTCGTCCAGCGGGTAGCTCTGGAAGGCGAGGACGGTGTCGAACAGCTCGCCCTGGACGCCGGAGGCGGCCTGCGCCTCGGCGAGCGGCAGGTGTTCGTGCGGCATCATCGCGAGCTGCTGGCGGGCCAGCGCCTCGAACAGCTCGCTCGCCCGCTGGTCCGGGCGCAGATCGGCGCGGACCGGCAGGGTGTTGGCGAACAGGCCGATCATCGACTCGACGTCCGGGACCTCGGCCGGGCGGCCGGAGGTGACCGACCCGAACACCACGTCCTCGCGGCCGGTGAGCCGGCCGAGCAGCAGCGCCCAGCAGCCCTGCACCACGGTGTTGAGGGTCAGGCCCCGGCCGCGCGCCCAGCCAGCGAGCGCCGCGGTGCGCTCCGGTGACAGGAACCCCCGCACGAGCGACGGCAGTTCGAGGGAGTCGCCGTCGCCGGCCCCGGGCAGCGCCCGGACCGGCCCGTCCAGGCCGTCCAGCAGCTGCGCCCAGGCCGCCCGCGCGGCGGCCCGGTCGCGGCCGTTCAGCCAGGTCAGGAACGAGCGGTACGGCGCGGGCGCGGGCAGCGCCGCCGCCCCCGCCTCGTCGCCGAGCAGCACCAGCTCGCGGACGGCCAGCGGGAACGACCAGCCGTCCATGACGATGTGGTGCACCGACCAGAGGAACCGGTGGTGCCCCGCGCCGAGCCGGATCAGGGTGAACCGCATCAGCGGCGGCCGCGCCAGGTCGAACCGGCGCAGCCGGTCCTCACGCGTCAGCCGCTGCGCCTCCGCCTCCCGGTCGGCCTCGGGCAGGTGGGTGAGGTCGTGCAGCTGCCACTGCGGCTCGACCTCGGTCTCCTTGAGGACGACCTGGACGGGCTCGCCGGTCTTGCGGTTGCGGAAGCAGGCCCGCAGGTTGGGGTGCCGGCGCAGCAGCGCGGCCGAGGCCGCGCGCAGCCGGGCGGCGAGCTGCTCGCCGTCACCCGCGCCCGGCCCGTCGATCTCCGCGACGAACTGGAGGGTGTACAGGTCGGGCGAGGCCTGGTCGTACGAGGACAGGAACAGCAGCCCCTGCTGGAGGGGGGAGAGCGGAAGTACTTCGCTGATCTTCGACCCGGTTCTGGGGGCGGTCGTCACGAAAGTTCCTCATTCAACTCGAATTCCAGATCGGCCAGTTCCTCGTCGGACAGGGCGATCAGACTGCTTTCGGGCTCCGTCGGGGCGGGCTCGGCGGGGTTCTGCTCCTGCTCCTCGGCGACCTGGGCCAGGGCGGCGGCGGTCTTGTGGGTGAAGATGTCGCGGGTGGTGAGGGTGAGTCCGGCCTTGCGGGCGCGGCTGACGACCTGGATGGAGCGGATGCTGTCGCCGCCGAGGGCGAAGAAGTCCTCGTCGATGCCGACCCGGCCGGTGCCCAGGACCTCGGCCAGGATCTCGGTCAGCACCTGCTCGCGCTCGGTGCGCGGCGCGCGGGCCTCCTCCTGGTCCCCCAGGTCGGGCCTGGGCAGGGCCTTGCGGTCGAGCTTGCCGTTGGCCGTGAGCGGCATGGCGGGCAGCACCAGCCAGGACGCCGGGATCATGTACCCGGGCAGCAGCTCGGCCAGTTGACGGCGGATCCGGTCCGGGTCGACGTCGGGGCCGGTGAGGTAGCCGATGAGGCGGGGGTTGCCGGAGGCGTCGGGGAGGACGGCGACGGCGGCGTCGGCGACGGTCTCCAGCGAACGGATGACGGCTTCGATCTCGCCGGTTTCGACGCGGCGGCCGCGGATCTTGACCTGGTGGTCGCGGCGTTCGATGAATTCGAGCTGGCCGTCGGGTCGTTGGATGACGCGGTCGCCGGTGCGGTACATCCGGGTGCCGGGTCCGGCGTAGGGGTCGGCCATGAACGTGCCCGCGGTGCGGGCGGGGTCGTGGAGGTAGCCGCGGCCGACTCCGGCGCCGCCGATGTAGAGCTCGCCGGGCACGCCGACGGGGACGGGCTGGAGTTCGTCGCTGAGCACGTACAGCCGGGTGTTGCGGACGGCGGTGCCGATGGGGACGCGGGCGGTGAGCGTGTCGCCGGCGCGGATGACGGCGTGGGTGACGTCGTCGGAGCACTCGGTGGGGCCGTAGGCGTTCATCATCGGGATGTGCGGGTGGCGGGCGTGCCACCGCTGGCACAGGTCCGCCGGAAGGGCCTCGCCGGTGACCATCAGCCAGCGCAGGTGCGGGAGTTCGGGGGCGTCGCCCTCGGTGTCCCAGGCGTCCAGGGCGGCGCGCAGCAGCGAGGGCACGACCTCCAGCACGGCGATCTTCTCGTCCCGCGCCATGCCGAACAGGGCGGCCGGATCAGCGGCCATCTCCGTCCCCGAGACCCGGACGGTGCCGCCGACGACCAGCGGGGCGAGCATCTGCCACACCGACACGTCGAAGGTGAGGGGCGCGTTCTGGACGACGCCCTCCCCGGCTACCAGGTCGAGATCGCCGACCTTGGCCCAGAGGTGGTTCATCATCCCGGAGCGCTGGACCATCGCGCCCTTGGGCTTGCCGGTGGAGCCGGAGGTGAACATCACGTACGCCAGGTCCAGCCCGGTGCCCACGCAGTCGGGCAGGGCCCGCGCGCCGGCGGCCTGCTCCAGGCCGATGACGGTGACCGGCCCGCCCTGGACGGCGGCGGCGAACTCGGCGGCCTGCTCCTCGTACCCGGCGCCGACCAGCAGGTGGCGGGCGCCGCCGTCCTCCAGCAGCCCGGTGTTGCGAGCGGCGGGGGCGGCCGGGTCGAGCGGCAGGTAGGCGCCGCCGGCGCCGATCACGCCCAGCACGCCGGTGATGAACGGGACGCCGGGCTCGGCGAGCATCGCGACCACCGAGCCGGTGGTGACACCGGCCTCGGCGAGGCCCGCGGACAGGCCGCCGGCCGCCTCGACCAGCTCCCGGTAGGTCAGCGAGCCGGCGCCGTCGGTGACGGCGGTGGCCTCGGGGGTGCGGGCGGCGACGGCGCGCACCCGCTCGACGACGCCGAGGCTCTCCTCGGGGATCGACGGGTCCCAGGCGCCGAGCAGTCCGCCCAGCTCGCCGGGGGTGCCGGTGCCGGTGAGGTCCGCCGGGCCGGTCACGTCGACCTGGGCGAGCGGCAGTCCGGGCCGCTCGGCGACGGTCCGCAGCAGGTGCTGGAAGATCGCCGCGACCCGCTCGACCTCGGCCCGGCCGAACAGGCCGGGGTTGTAGTCCAGCCGCAGGTGCAGGCTGTCGCCGGGGTGGACCACCAGGCTCAGCGGGTGGTGCCGGGCGTCCAGGGCCTCGGTGCGGACGATGCGCGGGCCGTCGGCGACGCCGGTGTCGAGGCCGTTCTCGTCCAGCGGGAAGTTCTCGAACAGCACCACGGTGTCGAAGACCTCGCCGGACAGGCCGGCGGCCTGGTGGATCGCGGCGAGCCCGAGGTGCTCGTGCGGGAGCAGCGCGGTCTGCTGGTCCTGGAGGGCGTGCAGCAGTTCGGCGAGGGTGTCGCCGGGGTGCAGCCGGGCCCGGACCGGCACGGTGGTGAGGAACATGCCGATCATCGACTCGACGTCCGGGACCTCGGCCGGGCGGCCGGAGGTGACGGCGCCGAACACCACGTCCTGGCGGCCGGTGAGCCGGCCGAGCAGCAGCGCCCAGCAGCCCTGCACCACGGTGTTGACGGTCAGGCCCTGGGTGCGGGCCCAGCCGGCGAGCGCGGCGGTCAGCTCGCGCGGCACCTCGGCGAGCACCGCGTCGGGCAGCGCCGGGAGGCGGCTCGGGTCGGCGGGGACGAGCAGGGTGGGCTCGTCGATGTCGGCCAGCACCCCGTGCCAGGCGGCCCGGGCGGCCGTGCGGTCCTGCGCGGTCAGCCAGGCCAGGTACGAGCGGTACGGGGCCGGGTCGGGCAGCAGCGCGACGTCCGCGCCGGGCGCGCAGAGCGCGAACAGCTCGCGGACGAGCAGCGGCATCGACCAGCCGTCGACCAGGATGTGGTGGCTGGTCCAGATGAACCGGTGCCGGCCCTCGCCGTGGGTGACGAGCGCGAAGCGCAGCAGTGGCGGCGCGGCGAGGTCGAAGCGGCGGGTGCGCTCGGCCTCGGTGATGCGGTTCAGCTCGGCGGCCCGGGCGGGCTCCGGCAGGTCGGTCAGGTCGGCTTCCAGCCAGGGCAGTTCGGCGTGCTGGGCGATGACCTGGACGGGCTCGCCGGTGGCCCGGGCGCGGAAGGCGGCGCGCAGGTTGGGGTGCCGGTCGAGCAGGGTCTGCCCGGCGGCGCGCAGGGCGTCGGCGTCGAGGTCGCCCTCGATGTCGGCGACGATCTGCAGGGTGTAGACGTCGACCGCGTCCGCGTCGCTGCCGGCGGCGGTGTCGTAGTCGGCGTGGAAGAGCATGCCCTGCTGGAGCGGGGTGAGCGGCAGGACGTCGGCGAGGGCGGTGCCGGCCTGGGCGAGTTCGGCCTCGTACTCCTCGATCTCGTCCTGGGCCAGGGCGACCAGCGGCAGGTCGGAGGGGGTGCGGCCGCCCGCGCCGGGGGCGGTGGCGTGCCGGGCGAGCAGTTCGAGGGCGCGGAACCAGGTGGCCGCGACGTCCTGGGCGTCCTCCTCGGCGACGGTCCGGCCGGCCCAGGACCAGTTGGCGATCAGGTGCGGGCCGTCGTGCCGGTCCTCGGTGGCCGGGGTGACGTCGAGCAGGTGCGGCAGCGGCATGCCGGGGTGGGCGCCGGTGCCGACCACGCCGTCGCCGCCGGCCGGCTCCCAGAGGCGGGCCTCGCGGGCGTCGAAGCGGCCCATGTAGTTGAAGCCGATCTGCGGCTTGTGGTGGCCGGCCAGGGCGCGGGCGGCGTGCGGGTTGAGGTAGCGCAGCAGGCCGTAGCCGACGCCGCGGTCGGGCAGCGCGCGCAGCTGCTCCTTGATCCGCTTGAGGGCGGCGGCGAGGGCGGGGCCGCCGGCCCAGAGCTCGTCCCAGTCGAGCGTGCCGGGGTCGAGGCGCATCGGGAAGGCGCTGGTGAACCAGCCGACGGTGCGGGACAGGTCGAGGCCGTCGCTGAGCTGCTCGCGGCCGTGGCCCTCCAGCTCGATCAGGGTCTGGGCGTAGTCGGCGCGGCCGTGCCGGCGGCGCCAGTCGGCGACGGCGAGGGCGAGGCCGGTCAGCAGGACGTCGTTGACCTCGGCGTGGAAGGCCGCCGGGACGTCGGTGAGCAGCGGGCCGGTGACCTCGGGGCCGAGCTCCAGGCGCAGGGTGCGCTGGGTGCCGTAGACGTCCGTCTCGGGGTCGAGTCGGTGGGTGCCGACCAGCGGGTCGGGGCCGGTCAGGATCGACTGCCAGAGGGCGAGTTCGGGGCCGCGGACCTGGGTGCGGGCCTGCGCGGCGAGCAGCTGGGACCAGGCGCGGTAGGAGGTGCCGACCGGGTCGAGGGCGGGGGTGCGGCCGGCCGCCAGCGCCTCGCAGGCGGCGGCGAGGTCGGGCAGCAGGATCCGCCAGGACACGCCGTCGATGACCAGGTGGTGGGCGGAGAGCACCAGCAGGGCGGTGTCGGCGCCGGGGGCCGCGCCGATCAGCACGGCCTGGATCATCACGGCGGCGGCGGGGTCGAGCCGGGCGCGGGCGGCGGAGGCCTGCCGCTCGGCGAAGCCGAGGGCGTCCTGGTCGTCGGCGCCGCTGCCGGCGCCGTTCTCGGCCGTGGCGACCAGGCGGACGCCGGCGAGCGCGCCGGGGGCCAGCGCCTCCAGGTGCCACAGGCCGGGGGCGGGTTCGGTGGCCCGGGTGCGCAGCGCGTCGTGGTGGTCGACCAGGGTGTGCAGGGCCGCGTCGAGCAGTTCGGCGTCCAGGGCGGCGGGGACCCGGACGACCACGTGCTGGCTGTACTTGACGACCGGGCCGGTGAGGCTGGTGGTGTCGTCGTGCAACTGGCCCATGATCGGGGTGAGTTCGTACGGGCCGGTGCCGCCCGCGTCCTCGGCGGGCGCGGTCGCCGCCGTGGGGTCGGCGCCGCCCGCGACCCGGGCGAGGGCGGCGGCGGTCTTGTGGGTGAAGATGTCGCGGGTGGTGAGGGTGAGCCCGGCCTTGTGGGCCCGGCTGACGACCTGGATGGAGCGGATGCTGTCGCCGCCGAGGGCGAAGAAGTCCTCGTCGATGCCGACCCGGCCGGTGCCGAGGACCTCGGCGAGGATGTCGCAGAGGACCCGCTCGCGCTCGGTGCGGGGGCTGCGGAGGGTGTCCTGCTCGCCGAGGGCGGGCTTGGGCAGGGCCTTGCGGTCGAGCTTGCCGTTGGGGGTGAGCGGCATGGTGTCGAGGACGAGCCAGGACGCCGGGATCATGTAGCCGGGCAGCAGTTGGGAGAGTTCGGCCCGGACCTGTGCGGGGTCGACGCCGGGGCCGGTGAGGTAGCCGATGAGGCGGGGGTTGCCGGAGGCGTCGGGGAGGACGGCGACGGCGGCGTCGGCGACGGTCTCCAGCGAACGGATGACGGCTTCGATCTCGCCGGTCTCGACGCGGCGGCCGCGGATCTTGACCTGGTGGTCGCGGCGTTCGATGAATTCGAGCTGGCCGTCGGGTCGTTGGATGACGCGGTCGCCGGTGCGGTACATCCGGGTGCCAGGTCCGGCGTAGGGGTCGGCCATGAAGGTGGCGGCGGTGCGGGCGGGGTCGTGGAGGTAGCCGCGGCCGACTCCGGCGCCGCCGATGTAGAGCTCGCCGGGGACGCCGACGGGGACGGGCTGGAGTTCGTCGCTGAGGACGTACAGCCGGGTGTTGCGCACCGCCGTGCCGATGGGGACGCGGGCGGTGAGGGTGTCGCCGGCGCGGATGACGGCGTGGGTGACGTCGTCGCTGCACTCGGTGGGGCCGTAGGCGTTCATCATCGGGATGTGCGGGTGGCGGGCGTGCCAGCGGTGGCAGAGGTCGGCGGGGAGGGCTTCGCCGGTGACCATCAGCCAGCGCAGGTCCGGGAGTTCGGGGGCATCGCCCTCGGTGTCCCAGGCGTCCAGGGCGGCGCGCAGCAGGGAGGGGACGACCTCCAGGACGGCGATCTTCTCGTCCCGGGCCATGCCGAACAGGGCGGCCGGGTCGGCGGCCATGTCGGTGCCGGAGACCCGGACGGTGCCGCCGACGATGAGCGGGGCGAGCATCTGCCACACCGACACGTCGAAGGTGAGCGGCGCGTTCTGGACGACGCCCTCCCCGGCGGCCAGGTCGAGGTCTCCGACCTTGGCCCAGAGGTGGTTCATCATCCCGGAGCGCTGCACCATCGCGCCCTTGGGCTTGCCGGTGGAGCCCGAGGTGAACATCACGTACGCCAGGTCCAACTCGCCTCCGACAGAGGCGAGTTCGGCTCCGCTGGTGGAGTCGGACGGGTCGGCCAGCGGCAGGGCGGTGGTCGCCCCGGCGGTGAGCTCGGCGGCCTGCTCCTCGTACCCGGCGCCGACCAGCAGGTGGCGGGCGCCGCCGTCCTCCAGCAGCCCGGTGTTGCGGGCGGCCGGGGCGGTCGGGTCGAGCGGCAGGTAGGCGCCGCCGGCGGCCTGGACGGCCAGCACACCGGTGACGAAGGGGACGCCGGGCTCGGCGAACATCGCGACCACCGAGCCGGTGGTGACCCCGGCGGCGGTCAGCCGGGCGGCCAGGCCCGCCGCGCGGGCGACCAGTTCGCGGTAGTCGATCCGCTCGGCGCCGTCGGCCACGGCCACCGCGTCGGGCGTACCGGCCGCGACGGCGCGGACCCGCTCGACCAGGCCCTGGTCGGCGGCGGTGGCCGGATCCCAGGCTCCGAGCAGCCCGAGCGGTTCGCCGGTCGCGCCCAGGCCCACCTGGCCGAGCGGACGGTCCGCGGGCATGGTGGCGAGGGTGCCGAGGAAGGTCTCGAACCGGGCGAGGTGGGTGGCGAGTTCGGCCGGCTCGTACAGCTCGGGGTTGCCGTCGAGGTGGATCTCGACGGTGCCGTCGTCCGCGTTCAGGACCGTCATGATGAGGTCCTTGACGATGCCGGTGGACAGGTTGACCACGACCCCGCGGCAGTCGCCGAAGGCCAGCTCCGGGTCCTGGTTGAGCACGTTGATGAACGGGCCGAAGGCGCGCTGGTCGTCGATCCGCAGGCCGATGTCGCGGCGGACCTTGTCCCCGCGGTAGCGCTGGTGCTTCAGCGTGCCGGCGACCTCGACCCAGGCCGCGCGCAGCAGTTCGGTGCGGGTCATCTCCGGGCGCACCCGGACGGCCAGCGGCAGGTAGTTGGCGAGCATGCCGGGGATCTCGCGGCTGACCGCGCCGACCCGGCCGGTGACCGGCAGGGTGAGCAGCGGCGCCGCGACCCCGGTGACGCGCTGGGTGTAGGCGGCCATCGCGGCGACCATCAGGACCGGCATGGTGACCTTGCCGTCCTGGGCGAGGGCGTGCAGCGCGGCCGTGGTCGCGGGGGAGAGCCGGGCGGTCTCGCGCAGCGCGACCCGGCCGGGGGCCGGCTCCTGCTCGGAGAGCGAGACCAGCTCGGGCACCGCGCCGTGCCGGTCGGAGGTGAGGCGGTCCGTCCAGTAGGCGCGGTCCTTCTCGACCATCGACGAGTCGAGGTACTTGCGCTCGGCGTCCAGCAGCCGGTGGAAGGCCGGCATGGCGTCGGCGTCCAGCTCGGCCGGGCCCTCGCCGGCGGCCAGCCGGGTGTAGGCGCTGGACAGCTTGGGGTAGAGCAGCGAGCGGCTGAAGCCGTCCGCGAGGATGTGGTGCATGCACAGGTAGAGCAGGTGGTGCTCCGGGGCGAGCCTGATCAGCGCGCCGCGGAACAGCGGGAAGTCGGTGACCTTCATCGGGTCGGCGTGGTCGGCCCGCATCCACCGCTCGGCGGCCGCCGAGGGCTCCGCCTCGCCGCTGAAGTCCAGCGTCTTGAGCGGGAGCTGGGCGAGCGGGCGGATGATCTGGCCGGGGGCGCCGTCCTCCTCGACGAACTGCACCCGCAGCCCCTCGGCCTCGTGGCCGAGGCGTTGCAGCGCCCGTCCGAGCAGCTCGGCGTCGAGCGGTCCGCGCAGATCGATGTAGTCCGCCATGTTGTAGGCCAGCGGCCCGGCGGCGAACTGCTCGTCGAACCAGATCTCGGCCTGTGCCGCGGTGAGCGGAAGGACAGCGTTCCGGTTTGTCGTCACTGCTTTGCTCTCCGTCATTCTCAGCCTCAGCCCCGCCTTGAAAACTCTCGACCCTCTGACCCCGCCGGCCCCGACCCCGCCGGCTCCGACCCCGCAGGCCCCGCCCCCGGCGGACCGGTCAGCCGGACACGGTCTGGAGCCCGGCGGCGACGCCCGCCCCGAGGCCCCGGTGCTCGACCCCGGGCAGCAGGCCCTCCGGGCCGACCGAACCGCGCACCCACTCGTCGTGGTAGACGGTGTCCATGTAGCGCTCGCCCAGGTCCGGCGAGATGGTCACGGCGGTCACCCGCTCGCGCACGCCGCCCGCGCCGTCGCCGTAGTGCTCGTTCAGCCAGCGCAGCGCGCCGCTGACGGCCGTCCCGGTGGAGCCGCCGAACAGGAAGCCGCCGCGCATCAGTTCGCGGCAGGTGCGGACGGTGTCGGTCTCCTCGACGTGGACCGCCCGCTCCACCAGCGACTCGTCCAGCAGCGCGGGCCGCACGCTGGTGCCCAGGCCCGGGATGTGCCGGGTGGCCGGCGGGGCGCCGAAGGTGACCGAGCCGACGCTGTCGACCGGGACGACCCGCACCGAGGGGCGCCGCTCGCGGAAGTACCGGGCGCAGCCCATCAGCGTCCCGGTCGTGCCCGCGCCGATGAACAGCACGTTCAGGTCCGGGAACTGGCGGGCGATGGCCGGCGCGGTGGTCCGGTAGTGCGCCATCCAGTTGCCCGGACTCAGGTACTGGTTGAGCCAGACCCGCTTCTCGTCGGCGGCGAGCAGCGCCTTGACGTGGCGGATCCGCGCACCGAGGAAGCCCTCGGTCTCGTGCGGCTCGGTGATCAGGTGCACCTCGGCGCCGTACGACTCCATGGTGCGGCGGGTGACCTCGTTGCAGCGAGAGTCGGTGACACAGATGAACTTGTAGCCGCGGCTGGCGGCGAGCACGCTCAGGGCGACGCCCATGTTCCCGGACGAGGATTCCACCAGGGTCGAGCCGGGGCCGAGGACGCCCGCCGCCTCGGCCTGCGCGACCATTTCCCGGGCCGCTTTCAGCTTGATGGACCCGGCGAAGTTGAACCCTTCGACTTTCAGGAAGAGACGGTGCCCGAAGAACGGCTGCAGATTCACGAAGAGGTCGCTGACCTCGAATTCGTGCGACGCGGAAATGACCGGCACTGGAGACTCCTGGCCTTCGGTAACGAATTAGCCTCGGCGGCAAGCCTCCCGCCGGGCGCTGACGAGGGGCTGACGGACTGCTGACGGGGTCCGCGACCAGGGTTTCGGACCCGTCCGGAGGCACGCGTCAGCCGTCCGTCAGTTGCCGGTCAGTTGCTCGTCAGCGCCATCGGAAAGCGTTTGTTATTCCGCACTTGCAGGCCTTCCACGAGGAGCCCGGTTTGAATCGGCCGTCCGCCATCAGTGAAGTCCTTCCGCTCTCGCCGCTGCAACAGGGACTGCTCTTTCTCTCGGAGTACGACCGTGAGGGGACGGACGTCTACACCATTCAGCTGGTCCTCGACCTGGACGAGCTGACCGACGCCGATGCCGCCGCGCTGCGCACCGCGGCGGGCCTGCTCCTGGAGCGGCACCCCAACCTGAAGGCCTGCTTCCGGCACCGCAAGAACGGCGAGGCGATCCAGGTGATCCCCACGTCGGTCGAACTGCCGTGGCGCGAGGTCGCGGTGGCGGCCTCCGCCGAGGGGCCGGAGGCGGAGTTCGACCGGCTCGCCGAGGAGGACCGGCTGCGCCGCTTCGACCTCGCCCGCCCGCCGCTCCAGCGGCTCACCCTGGCCCGCGCCGAGGGCGGGCGCTGCCGGCTGGTCTGGACCGTCCACCACATCCTGGTGGACGGCTGGTCGATGGTCTCGCTGATCGGCGAACTCGCCGCGCTCGCCGAGGAGCTGAAGGCCGGCGGCACCCCCGCCAAGCAGCCGCGGGCCGGCGCGGCCCGCTACCAGGCGCACCTGGCCTGGCTCGGCGCGCAGGACAAGGAGGCCGCCCGGCAGGCCTGGACCGCCGCCCTGGCCGGGGTCGTCGACCCGACCCGGCTGGTGCCGGCCGGCCGCGACCGGGCCGCCGGCGCGGCCGCGCTGCCGCAGGCCGTCCCGCTGGAGCTGACCCCCGAGGTCTCCACCGCGCTGACCGGCTTCGCCCGCTCGCGCGGCCTGACCGTCAACGCGGTGGTGCAGGGCTGCTGGGCGCTGCTGCTGTCCCGGCTGACCGGCCAGGACACCGTGCTGTTCGGCGCGGTCACCTCCGGCCGGCCGGCCGAGGTCCCGGACGTCGAGCGGATGGTGGGCCTGTTCGCCAACACGCTCCCGGTCCGGGTGGACGTCGACCCGGCCCGCACCCCGGCCGAGCTCTTCGCCGACGTGCAGCGGTCGCAGACCGCGCTGCTGGCGCACGAGCACCTGACCCTGGCGGAGGTCCAGCAGCTCACCGCCGTGCGCGGCGAACTCTTCGACACCGCCCTGATGTTCCAGAACTACCCGATGGGCGGCCTGCCGCTGGCCACCGGCACCGGCCCCCGGGTGACCGGCGCCGACGTCCGCTCCGCCACCCACTTCCCGGTCACCCTCACGGTCTTCCCCGGCACCCCGTTCGGCCTGGCCGTCAACCACGTGCCCGCGCTGGTCACCCGGGCCGAGGCCGAACTGGTCGGGCGGCGCTTCGCCCGGCTGCTGGCCGCCGCCGTCGCCCGGCCCGACGAGCCGTGCGGCCGGCTGGACGTCCTGGACGAGGCCGAGCGCGCCGGGATCACCGAGACCCGCAACGCCACCGGGACGCAGCTGCCCGGCGACTGGCTGGCCCCGCTGCTGGCCGCCCGGGCCGCCCGCACCCCGGACGCGCCCGCCGTGCGCTGCGGCGAGGAGCGCCTGACCTACCGCGAACTGCACGCCCGCGCCGACGCGCTGGCGCACGCCCTGCACGCCGCCGGGGCCGGCCCGGAGCAGGTGGTGGCGATCGCGCTGGACCGCTCCTGCGACCTGGTGGTCGCCGCCCTGGCCGTCCTCAAGTCCGGCGCGGCCTACCTGCCGCTGGACCCGGACTACCCGGCCGACCGGCTGCGCTACATGCTCGCCGACGCCGCCCCGGTGGTCACCCTCACCCACCGCCGGGTGCGCGAACTCCTCGCCGCCGAAGCCTCCGAAGGCGAGATGAGCACCGGCGAACTGTGGGTCCTGGACGGCCCGGACGCCGCGACCGCCGCGACCGGTGCGCCCGGGCAGCGCGTACCGGGCACGGCCCCGCGCGCCGACCACCCCGCCTACGTGATCTACACCTCGGGCTCCACCGGCCGCCCCAAGGGCGTCGTGGTGCCGCACCGGGCGCTGGTCAACCTGGTCGAGGACATGGTCGCCCGCTTCGAGGTGACCACCGAGGACCGCTTCCTCGCCGTCACCACCTTCGGCTTCGACATCGCCAACCTGGAGCTGTTCGTCCCGCTCGCCGCCGGCGCCGAACTGCTGGTCGCCGACCGCGAGACGGTCCGCGACCCGGCCGCCCTGGCGGACGCCGTCACCGGCCTGGACGCCACCCTGCTGCAGGCCACCCCCAGCCTCTGGCAGTCGCTCGCCGCCGACCACGCCCCCCGGCTGGCCGGCCTGCGCGCCCTGGTCGGCGGCGAGGCGCTGCCCGAGCCGCTGGCCCGCACCCTCACCGCGCACTGCGCGTCCGTGACCAACGTGTACGGCCCGACCGAGACCACCATCTGGTCCACCGCCGCGCCGCTGACCACTACCGCGGCCGGGCCGCCGCCGATCGGCGGCCCGATCGCCAACACCCGGGTGTACGTCCTGGACGGCGCGTTGCGCCCCGTCCCCGACGGCACCTTCGGCGACCTCTACCTCGCCGGCACCGGCCTGGCCCGCGGCTACCTGGGCCGCCCCGGCCTGAGCGCCGAGCGCTTCGTCGCCGACCCGTACGGCCCGAGCGGCGCGCGGATGTACCGCACCGGCGACATCGTCCGCTGGGACGCCGCCGGCACCGCCCTGGAGTACGCGGGGCGCAGCGACCACCAGGTGAAGATCCGTGGCTACCGCATCGAACTCGGCGAGATCGAGTCCGTGCTCGCGGCGCAGCCCGGAGTGACGCGGGCCGTCGTCACGGCCCGCACCGACCAGGCGGGGGACGCCCGCCTGGTCGCCTATGTCGTACCGGCAGGGATCGACCGCGACCGCTTGCGGGAGCGGGCGTCATCGGTGCTGCCCACGCACATGATCCCTGCCGTGTACGTTCCCTTGGACGACCTGCCGCTGACCCCCAACGGCAAGGTCGACCGCAAGGCCCTGCCCGCCCCGCCGGACGAGCGGGCGGGCACCGGACGCGAGCCCGTGGGGGAGCGCGAGGAACTGCTCTGCGCGGTCTTCGCGGAGGCCCTCGGGCTCGACCGGGTCGGCGCCGACGACGACTTCTTCGAACTCGGCGGCCACTCGCTGTCCGCGACCAGGGTCGCCAACCGGCTGCGTGCCGCGCTCGGCGCGGACGTCCCGGTGCGGGCCCTGTTCGACGCCCGGACGGCCGAGGCGCTGGCCCGCGTCCTCGACCCGGAGTCGGCGGCCGCCGACGCGGCGGAGCCGGCCCCCCGGCGCCCCGCGCTGCGCGCCGTCCCGAACCGGCCGTCCTCGGTGCCGCTCTCGCACGCCCAGGAGCGGCTCTGGTTCCTGGACAAGATGGACGGCCCCACCGGCAGCTACAACATCCCGCTGGCGGTCCGCCTCACCGGCCCGCTGGACGCCGCCGCGCTGGCCGCCGCCGTCCGGGACGTGGTGGCCCGGCACGAGAGCCTGCGCACCGTCTTCGCCGAGGCCGACGGGCTGCCCTCGCAGCTGGTGCTCTCCGCCGAGGAGGCCGAGCAGGCCGGCGCCCCGCTGGTCGTGGTGGACCTCTCCGGGGCGGCGCCGGGCGCGCTGGAGGCGGCGCTGGCCGCCGAGGCCGCCCACCCCTTCGAGCTGTCCGCCCAGGTGCCGCTGCGGGCCCGGCTGTTCACCCTCGGCCGGGACAGCCACGCGCTGGCCCTGACGGTGCACCACATCGCCGCCGACGGCTGGTCGCTCGGCCCGCTCGCCCGCGACCTCTCCGACGCCTACCGGGCCCGGCTGGACGGCGCCGGGCCGCGCTGGGAGCCGCTGCCGGTGCAGTACGCCGACCACGCGCTCTGGCAGCGCGAACTGCTCGGCTCCAAGGACGACCCGGACAGCCTGGCCAGCGCCGAACTCGCGCACTGGCGCGAGGCGCTGGCGGGCATCCCGGAGGAGCTGGACCTGCCCACCGACTTCCCCCGCCCGGCCCGGGCCGGGCACCGCGGCGCCGAGGTCGAGTGCACGGTGCCCGCCGAGACCCACGCCCGGCTCGCCGAACTGGCCCGGCGCGGCGGCGCCAGCCTGTTCATGGCCGTCCAGGCGGGCCTGGCCGCGCTCCTCACCCGGCTGGGCGCGGGCACCGACATCCCGCTCGGCAGCCCGGTGGCCGGGCGCACCGACGACGCCGTCCGCGACCTGGTCGGCTTCTTCGTCAACACCGTGGTGCTGCGCACCGACACCTCGGGCGACCCGGCGTTCACCGCCCTGCTCGGGCGGGTCCGGGAGACCGACCTGACCGCCTACGGGCACGCCGAACTGCCGTTCGAGCACCTGGTGGAGGAGCTCAACCCGGTCCGCTCGATGGGCCGGCAGCCGCTCTTCCAGGTGATCCTGGCCTTCGAGAACAGTGCCGACCCGCTGCCCGCGATGCCCGGCCTGAGCGCCGAGGTGCTGCCGATCGGCAGCACGACGGCCAAGTTCGACCTGTCCTTCCAGGTGCTGGAGCGGACCGGCCCGGACGGCGCCCCGGCCGGACTGGACATCCGCCTGGAGTACCGCGAGGACCTGTTCACCGGGGCGACGGCGGCCCGCCTCGCCCGGGCCCTGGCCACCCTGCTCGACTCCGCCGCCCGCACCCCCGACGCACCGCTCAGCGCCCTCGACCTGCTCACCGCCGAGGAGCGCCGCGTCCTGCTGGAGGAGTGGGCCGGCCCGACCGCCCCGTTCACCCCGGTCACCCTGACCGCCGTGTTCGAGGGCCTGGCGGCCGCCGACCCGGACCACCCCGCGCTGATCGGCCCGGACGGCGTACCGGCCGGCCCGGCGACGATGCGGCTGTCCTACGCGGCGCTCAACGAGCGGGCCAACCGGCTCGCCCACCTGCTGCTGGAGCGCGGGGTCGGCCCCGGCGACGTGGTCGCGCTGGCGATGCCGCGCTCCGCGCCGCTGGTGATCGCGCTGCTGGCGGTGCTCAAGACCGGCGCCGCCTACCTGCCGGTCGACCCGCAGTACCCGGCCGAGCGGATCGCCTACATGCTCGACGACGCGGCGCCGGCCCAGGTGCTGACCGTCGAGGCGGTCGCCGACCGGATCCCGGGGCTGCCCGAGGGCGTCGTCCCGCTGGTCCTGGACTCCCTGCGCACCCGGTCCGACCTGACCGGCCGGCCCGACCGCAACCCCGTCGACGCCGACCGCACCCGGCCGCTCGTCCCGCAGGACGTCGCCTACGTGATCTACACCTCGGGCTCCACCGGCCGCCCCAAGGGCGTCGCGGTGCCGCACCTGGGGGCGGCCAACCTGGCCGCCAACCACCAGGCGCGGATGGGCGCGGGGCCGGACACCCGGGTGCTCCAGTTCGCCTCGTTCAGCTTCGACGCCACCGTCTGGGAGCTCGGCGTCTCGCTGTACTCGGGCGGCACCCTGGTGGTCGCCACCGACGAGAGCCGGGTCTCCGGCGAGGTGCTGGGCGCGCTGCTCGCCGAGCACCAGGTCAACCACGTGGTGCTGCCGCCCACCGTGGTGGCCGGCCTGCCCGAGGACGTGGTGCTGCCCGAGGGCCTGCACCTGCTGGTCGGCGGCGAGGCCTGCCCGGCCGCGCTGGTCGACCGGTTCGCCCCGCTGACCGAGTTCCGCAACGCCTACGGCCCGACCGAGGCCTCGGTCTGCGCCACCTGGAGCGACCCGCTGCGCCCCGGCGGCGGCCGCCCGCCGATCGGCCGCCCGCTGGACAACCACCGGCTGTACGTCCTGGACGACGCCCTCGCGCCCGCGCCGGTCGGCGTCACCGGCGAGCTGTACATCGCCGGCACCGGCCTGGCGCACGGCTACCTGCGCCGCCCCGTCACCACCGCCGAGCGCTTCGTCGCCGACCCGTACGGGCCGGCCGGCACCCGGATGTACCGCACCGGCGACCTGGTCCGCTGGCGGGCCGACGGCACGCTCGACTACGTCGGCCGGGTGGACCACCAGGTGAAGCTGCGCGGCTTCCGGATCGAGCTCGGCGAGATCGAGGCCGCGCTGGTGCGCCACCCGGTGGTCGTGCAGGCCGCGGTGCAGGTCGCGCCCTCGCCCACCGGCGTGCCCCAGCTGACCGGGTACGTGGTGCCGCTGCCCGGCGTCGCCGCCGTCGACGTGCCGGTGCTGCGCGCGTTCGTCGCCGAGTCGCTCCCCGCGCACATGGTGCCCGCGACGCTGGTGACGCTGCCCGCGCTGCCGCTGACCGCGAACGGCAAGCTCGACACCCGCGCCCTGCCGGCGCCCGGTGCCGCGCCCGCCGCCGCGCAGGCCCCGGTGCGGCGCCCGGGCACGCCGGCCGAGGAGGTCATCGCCGGGGTCTTCGGCGAGATCCTCGGCCTCGACCAGGTCGGCGCCGACGGGGACTTCTTCGACCTCGGCGGCGACAGCCTGCGCTCGGTGCAGATCGTCAGCCGGGCCGCGAAGGCCGGGCTCACGCTCTCGCTGGCCGACGTCTTCACCCACAAGACGGTGGCGGCCCTCGCCGCCGCCGCCCGGCCCGCCACCGAGCAGCGGCTCCCCGCGACGGTGCTGGAGCCGGTGCTGCCGATCCGGCCGGGCGGCACCGCCGAGCCGCTGTTCTGCGTGCACGGCGGGGTCGGCTTCGGCCTGCCGTACGCGGAGCTGGCCCCGCACCTCGACCCGGCCCGGCCGGTGTACGCGCTGCAGTCCGACGGCGTCGCCGCGCCCGAGGGGGAGTGGGAACGGCCGCACGGCGTACGGGAACTGGCGGCCACGTACCTGGCGAGGATCCGCCGGGTGCAGCCGCACGGCCCGTACCACCTGCTGGGCTGGTCCTTCGGCGGGCTGGTCGCGCACGAGATGGCGGTGCAGCTCCAGGCGGCGGGCGAGCGGGTGGCCTTCCTGGCGGCGCTGGACGTCTTCCCGGTGCTGCCGGGCGACCACAACCCGACCGACGAGGAGATCCGCGGGGCCTTCCTCGCCCACCACGCCGCCGGGGCGGGCATCGACGACGGGGAGCTGCGCCGGCTGATGGCGGTGATGCGCCACCACACGGACATCGCCCGGGAGTTCACCCCCGGCCGGTTCGACGGCTCGCTGCTGCTGTTCACCGCCGCCGACGAGGTGCAGGGCGCCCCCGCCGCCGAGCTCGCCGACCGCTGGCGCGCGCACCTGACCGGCGCGCTGACGGTGCACGACGTCGCCTGCGGCCACGAGGAGATGCTCGGCCGGGAGGCGGCCGGCCGGATCGGCGCGGTGGCCGACGCCGCGCTGCGCCGGTCCTGAACGAGCGGAGGGGCGGGGGCGGGCGGGCAGGCGCGCCCGGGCGCGGGGGGGCGGCGCCCCCCCCCCCAGGCGGGTGGGGTCAGGCGCGGACCAGGGCCCAGGCGCCGAGGCCGCTGCACCCGCCGGCACTGTACGTGGTGGCGCGGAAGCCGGCCGGGATGGGCGAGCCCGGGCAGGTCCACAGGCCGACGCGCGCGAGGTTGTGCCGCCAGGACCCGACGCCGTTGCAGCCGTTGCGGATGTAGTCGGTGATGACGTATCCGCTGACGACCGGCGATCCGCCGCAGGTCCAGATCCCGTCCTTGGGGAGGTTGTGCCGCCAGGAGCCGATGCCGTTGCAGCCGGTCTGGATGTGGTCGGTGATGACGTACCCGGGGACGATCGGCGAGCCCGAACAGGTCCAGATCCCGTCCTTGACCGGTTCCTGATACCAGGAGCCGGAGCCGTTGCAGCCGGTCCGGTCGTAGATGGTGATGACCCATCCGGACTGGACGGGCGCGCCGGAGCAAGCCCACTTGCCGGGGCCGCCCCAGCCGGCCGGCTGGGCCGCCGCACTCGACGTCCCGGCGACGGTTCCCGCGAGGACGAAGGCCGCGATCAGCGCGAGGGCGCCCAGGGTGGCGCCGACTCCCCTGCGGACGACGGCAGTTGTCAGGCGCTTCCACAAGTGGCGGTCAGACATGGTCAATTCACTCCAGTCCAAGCGGCGGGCAGCACGATGCGGCCCGTTGACGGGGGAACCCGGGATGGGACGGCCACACCCTACGGGGAGGAGGTGTGCACAACATGTGCTGATCGCATGAACAGGCAATCTTGGCCCAAAGTCGCCCTGCGCACGGGAGCCCGTCCGGTCGGGACGGTGGAAGCCGCGGGGCGGAAGCCCTGCGAGGGAGGCCGTGCGGTCGATGCCGCACCGTCGATGCCGGAAGCGCCTGCGCCTGGCACCCGCAGGTCAGTCGGAGCAGAATCACTTCCATGTTCACGACCAATCGCCTGACGATACGCCAGTGGCAACCCGAGGACCGCGAGCGGGCACTCGACATCTACTCCCGCTGGGAGGTGACGCAGTGGCTGGGCCGCGATCCCCGCACCCTGGAAAACCTCACTGACGCCGAGGCGGCGATCGAACGCTTCCGCTCCCGCTCGGCCGACCCGCGCTTCGGCACCTGGGCGGCGGAACGGAAGGACACCGGCGTGGTCGCCGGCTCCGTCCTGCTCATCCCGATCCCGGACGGCGACGGAGAGGTCGAGGTCGGCTGGCACCTCCATCCGGACAGCTGGGGGCAGGGCTACGCCACCGAGGCCGCGCAGGGCGCCGTGGCCAAGGGATTCGCGGACGGCCTGGCCGAGATCCACGCGGTGGTCCGGCCGGACAACCGGCCGTCGCTGGCCGTCTGCCACCGGCTCGGCATGACCGCGCTGGGCCGCACCACCCGCTGGTACGGCATGGAGTTGGAGGCGTTCCGACTCACCCCCTGACGGGGGGTCCGGGCGAGGACAGCCCGTTCGGCTCGCCCGCCGGCCGGGCGGGCCGGTCCGCCGGAGCCGGACGTTGTCCAGTGATGGTTCGTCAAGTGAGGCCAGTCCCGGGGATCACCCCGCTCCCGTGTCACTATCTGAGCGTATTCAGCCCGGATAGGCCGGTTCGCCCCCTTGAGGAGGACTTCGCATGCGTCGTCGCACGACCCGCCCCGTCTTGACCGCAGCCGTCGCGCTGGCCCTCGTGCCGCTCGCGGGCTGCACCGGTGTGGGCAGCGACGCTGCCGCGCCGGCGGTCGCCGCACCTCCCCCGCCGGAGCAGGCGTTCGGCCCGAACTGCGCTGCGCTGCCGGCCGACGGCCCCGGGAGCCTGGCCTCGATGAACGGCATCCCGGTGCTGTCCACGATCGACCAGACCAAGGACCTGACCGCGATGTCCTCGCTGATCAAGACGGCCAAGGCCAAGGACGTCTTCGACTCGATGGACAACGTCACCGTCTTCGCCCCGAACGACGCGGACTTCGCCAAACTGCCGGAGGAGCAGAAGAAGGCCCTGGGCGCCCAGCCCGGCGCGAGCGATCTGCTGCGCCGGCTGATCGTGGTCCGGGACCTGCGGAAGGCCGATCTGGCGGACAAGTCCTACACCTCGCTGCAGGGTGCGGTGATCAAGGCGACCGGCAGCGGGGACGACTACCGGATCGGCGGTGCGCAGGTGGTGTGCGGCAGCATCCGGACGGCGAACGCGCGGCTGGCGGTGCTGGACCAGGTGCCGGTGTTCGGCTGAACGCGCTGAGCGCACTGACCGAGCTGGAAACGGCGACACACGGGTCGGGGTGGGTGCTCCCCACCCCGACCCGTCGTTCCGGGCGGGTTTCCGACCGGAGTCCTCCGGGGCAGGAGCAGCGACTCCGTCGCCGCCCGCGAGACCCGGCCGAGGCCTCCTCATGGGCCAATAGCAGGGATTCCCACGTAATGATCAGATGACACGGGTTGCGAGTGACCGCTGCCTACCGTGACGTCGGTTATTCCTGGTCGCGCACGCGTGCTGACGCGTGATCGCGAGAGGAGGCGCCGGTGCGTCCGGTGCGGTCGTTGGTCGACGGTCCAGTGTCCATGCTGCTGCGTGGCGTCCTCGCGCTGCTGTGCCTGGTGCCGCAAGGAAGGTTCGCCCTCGCCGCCTCCGTACACCCGCAGCGAACCGCCCCGGGCCTCGTCGAACGGAACCGCGCCCAGGTCTCCTGCACGCCGTCCGCCACCAACACCAACTGCGTCCGCTTCACCTACAGCGGCGGCGACCAGACCTTCACCGTGCCCGCCGGGGTGAGCAGCGTCTACGCCCGCGTCTTCGGCGCCGGCGGCGCCGGGTCCCCCCGCCCCTACTACACCGGCCAGTACGGGGGCGGTGGCGGCGGCTACACCACCGGCACCCTCGCCGTGACGCCCGGCCAGCGGCTCACCGTCACCTCCGGGCAGGGCCGCGTGATGAACAGCACCAGCCCGACGTACGGCGGCGGCGGCGCCGGCGGCCAGGGCTTCACGAACGCCGCCGGCGCCAGCGCGACGGGCGGCAGCGGCGGCGGGCTGAGCGCCGTGTGGAACGGCACCTACGGAACCACCCCGCTGCTCATCGCCGGTGGGGGGGGGGGCAACACCCGCGGGGCCACGGCCACCACAACCGGGGCGGGGACAAGGGAGCAACACCACCCCCGCGCGGGGCACCAACGCAGATGTGGGGGCCAC
>NZ_JBHWIR010000004.1:0-6008 GCF_042731835.1 Kitasatospora sp. NPDC059817
GAGACCCCCGCGGGCGGCTCCGCCGCCCCCCCCCGCACGCCCCCCGGCGGGGGGGGGGGCCCCGGGGGGGGGGGGGCGCGCGGCCCCCCCCGGGGGGGGCGGCCCCCCCCCCCCCGGTGCCCGCTACTCCCGAAGCCCCATGGCCTCGACCGGCTCCCTGCGCAGCGCCAGCCGGGTGGTCAGCAGCACGGTGCCCAGAGCCAGCAGAGCCGCCCCGCCCAGCACCGCGGCCGCCCAGGTCGCGGGTACGGACGGCCAGGCCGAGCCGGTGAGCGCGAGGCTGACGGGCACCAGGACGGCGGCGGTGACTGCGGCGCCGAGGGCGAGGGCCACGCCGAACGTGATGCCCCCCTCCCAGGCCATCATGCGCAGGATCTGACGGCGGGTGGTGCCCACCAGACGCAGCAGGGCGAACTCGCGCAACCGCTCGGTCGTGGCCATCACCAGGGTGTTGACGACGGCGATGGCGGTGAACAGGCTGATCATGCCGAGGAGCAGCCGGCCGACGGCCGTGGCCGACTCCTGCCGGTGCCTGCGGGCTTCGTCGTACGCGGCCCGGTCGCTCGTACGGGCCATGGGGTAGGCGGCGGTGAGGCTTTGGAGCTCCCGGCCGACCTGCTGGGGGTCGGCGTCGGGGGCGGAGCGGACCAGGACCGTCGGCGCGAGGGGGTCCGGTGTGTGCGCGGCGGCGGACTCGGTGGGGAGGAGGGCGTCGGCGAACCCCAGGTCGCGGTCGTAGACGGCGACCACCGTGGCGGTGCTCTCGCTGCCGTCCATCCAGCCGATCCGGAGCTTGGTGCCGACGCCGGCGCCGAGTCCGGAGGCCGAGCGCTGCCCCAGCGCGACGCCGTCCCCGCGCAGTTGGGCCAGCGAGCCCGCGGTGACCCCGGGGTCGAGCAGCTGGGACAGCGCGGCGGAATCGACCACCTTGGCGCTGACGCCCCGTGAGCCGACGGTGCCGGGCGTTGCGTCGGACACCATGGTCGTGGCGGGTACGAGCCCGCTGACCGCTGTGACGCCGGGCAGTTGGCGGGCCGCGGCGACGAAGTCCGGGGGGAGCCCGACACCGTCGGCCTGGACCACGTGGTCGGCCCGCAGCCTTCGACCGTCCTCGGCCGCGGTGGCCTGGGCCTTGACGCCGGGGACGAACAGCATCGTGCTGGTGAAGGCCACCGCCAGCACCAGCGGGGTGACGGCGGCGGCGAAGCGGCGGGGCTGGGCGCGCAGGGCCGCGGACGCGAGGAACCCCGCCACGGGGAAGAGCCTGCCCACTGGTCCACCGATCACCACACTGGCGACCCGCCCGATCACCGGTCCGAGCAGCGCCACCCCCAGGAGGAGCAGCAGGACCATGCTCTCGGCCGTGCCGGCCCCGCTCCGGCTGCCCGTGGAGGACGACAGCACCACGGCGCACACGGCGAGCGTCCCGGCCCCGAGCACCGTCCGCACCCAGCCGATCCGCGGCGCGGGCGCAGCGGACTCGCGCAGTGCCCGGGTCGGTTCGACCCGGGACGCCCGGCGCGCGGAGGCCCACACGGCGAGTTGCGCGGTGCCGACGACCACGCCGACGACGGTCAGCAGTGCGGTGGGCCCGACGTGGAGCGGGACGTCGGAGCGGACCACACCGCGGTCGACGAGTACGCCGCGGAGCAGCGAGGCGACGCCGACCCCGACCGGGCATCCGACCAGCGCGGCGCCGAGGGTCAGGACCAGCGTCTCCATCGCGATCATCCGCCGCACCTGTCCCGACGTGGCGCCCACCGCTCGCAGCAGGGCCATCTCCCGCAGGCGTTGCCGGACGGTGAGCGCGAGCGCTCCCGCCACCACGAACACCGAGATGAACAGGGACAGGACGCCGACGGTGCCGGCGAGCGAGGCCAGGCCGTCCCCGGGCCCGGGTGTGCTCGAGAACTCCCGCTCGCCCCGCTGGTCGCCGGTGCTCACCTCGGGCCCGGACCAGAGCTCCGCCCCGGTGGCCGGGAAGGCCGTGGCGAGGACCTGTTCGGCCTGTGCGGCCAGCGCCTGCGGGTCGACCCCGTCCCGTGCCGTGATGCCGATCGCGTCCGCGCCCTTGGTGGTGCCCGCGAGCCGGGCCGCCTGGTCGGGGCTGAAGAAGAGGACGCTCTGGCGGGCCAACTCCCTTGGGGCTGAGGCCAGTCCGGACACCGTGTAGGCACGGGGGGCGGTGGTGGTGGCCAGCCGCACGGGGTCGCCGGGCCGGAGCCCGCCGCGTGCGGCCGTCGCCTCGTCGAGGACCACCTCGTCGGGGCCGGTCGGCGGGTGACCGGAGGTCAGGTGGAAGGGGGCGAGGACGGCGCTGGTCCAGGAGTGCCCGAGGGACGCCCCGCCCTGCGGGCCGGAGAGGACCTGCCCCGATCCGGTGATCACGGCGGCGGGGAAGGAGACCTCCGGGGTGACGGTCCCGGCGCCGGGCAGTGCGGCCAGCTTTCCGATCAGCGGATCGACGTCGGCCATCCGGGTCGAGCCGCCGATCACGACCGGGGCCGCCGCGTAGCGTTCGGTGGGGGTGCCCGCCCGCAGGGCGGACTCCAGCAGGACGCCGCACGCGGCGGTCAGGACGAGGGCGAGCGACAGTGCGGCGAAAGCACCCGCGAAGCCCGCCTTGCGGGCGCGCACCGTCTGCCAGGCCAGTAGGAGCATGCCGTTCAGCGCCTTCCCAGGTGGGTCATCCGGTCCGCGACCTGTTCGGGCGAGGGGTTGGCGAGCGCCTCGGCGAAGGAGCCGTCCGCCAGGAAGAACACCTGGTCCGCGTAGGAGGCGGCGACCGGGTCGTGCGTCACCATGATCACGCTCTGCCCCAGTCCGTCGACGACGTGCCGCAGCAGCCGCAGGACCTCCGTACCGGTGGTGCTGTCCAGGGCGCCCGTGGGCTCGTCCGCGAAGACGACCTCGGGTCGTGTCACCAGGGCCCGGGCGATCGCCACCCGCTGCTGCTGACCGCCCGACAGCTGGGTGGGCAGGTGCCGCACCCGGTCGGCGAGGCCGGTCCGGTCGAGGATCTCCCCCAGCCAGGCCCGGTCCGCCCGGCGCCGGGCCAGTCGCAACGGCAGCGTGACGTTCTGCTCGACCGTCAGGGAGGGCAGGAGGTTGAAGGACTGGAAGACGAAGCCGATCCGCTGCCGGCGCAGGACGGTCAGCTCGGTGTCGCCGAGCGCCCCCAGCTCCAGGCCGGCCAGCCGGACCTGCCCGGAGGTCGGGCGGTCGAGCCCGGCGGCGCAGTGCAGGAACGTGCTCTTCCCGGACCCAGAGGGCCCCATCACCGCGGTGAACCCGCCTCGCCGGAATTCCATCGACACCTCGCGCAGGGCGTGCACGGCCCCCGCTCCGCGCCCGTACACCTTGCTCACCCCGTCGAGCCGCACCGCCAGGTCCGGCTCCGAAGTGGAATGGGCCTGTTCCGGATCGCTGGAATCCGCAGTCCGAGAGAAAACGGGAATCCCCTCCTCGATGTGGCGCCCTGCCCTCATTTACCGCGAGCCTAGCCAGATCCACATTGCCCGCCCGCACCTCCGGCGGCGTCCGGACAGCGCTCCGGCGGCGGCTCCGGAGGCTCCACCCCAGGTCAACGGGCCACCGAGTCTGCTGGGCGGCCCGGCCGGGAGGGTCTGGACGTGGACAACCCATGGACACATCCATGCGAATCGCATGGGGCGTTCCATGGAATTCATCGCAGCCAAAAGGCCGCCCGAATACCGGGACCACACTTGTGCGGAATAACCGAACGTCGGCCTCCGGAATTTGACGAAGAAAACTTCCGGTCCGGCTTTCCGAACTTCCGATGGTTCGACCCCTGCGTCCGGGGCCCTATGAGGGGCGAGGGCCGGCGGAGAGCCAGCCCATCTCCTCGGCGATCCGAATGGCGTCCACCCGGCTGCGCCCCCCGGCCTTGGTCACCGCGGCGGCCAGATGGTTGCGGGCGGTTCCCGCCGAAATGAACAGCCGGGCGGCGATCTCCGAGACGGAGGCACCTTCCGCGGCCAGGCGCAGGGTGTCCAACTCCCTCGGCGTCAGCGGATTCTCACGCGCCCCCAGGGCGGCGAGGGCCAGCTCCGGGTCGATGGCACGCTCGCCAGCGGCCACCTTCCTGATCGCCGCGGCCAGTTCCTCGGCCGGGGCGTCCTTCCCGAGGAACCCGAGCACGTGAACGGACATCGCACTGCGCAGATGCGCGGGTCTCGCCAGCCCGGTCAGGATGAGCGTCCCGCACGTCGGAAGCTTGTCGTGCAACTCGGCCGCGGCCCGGAGCCCGTCCAGACCGGGCATGTCGATGTCGAGCACCGCCACGTCCGGCCGGACCCGCAGCGCCGTCGGCACCACCAGGTCACCGCGTTCGACGTCCGCGACGACCTCCAGATCATCCTCGTACGCGAGGAGTGCCATCAGTGCGCTGCGCACCATGGCCATGTCCTCGGCCAACAGAACCCTGATCATCCGCGTCCTCCCCTGCCAGGCAACCCCCGCCCGCGCGGCTCCATGAGACAACAGGGCCACGGGCAGCCCGTATCCGATTGATCCACCATGCGTGACCGCGAGCGACGGAAACAACAGTGCGAACCCGATCGAACTACGGCCGGCCCTCCACGCACACGGATCCGACACAACGGACCCGAAGTGGTCCGGACAACACGAGAGCCGCAGGTCAGATGACCTGCGGCTCTCGGTATGGAGCGGGCGACGAGAATCGAACTCGCGCTCTAAGCTTGGGAAGCTCATGTTCTACCATTAAACTACGCCCGCCTGATGAGCCGTCAGAGACCGCTCAATCCAGTGTCACTGTACCCCATTCGCGACTGTGGTTGCACGGCCCGCCCGGGGAGTGGTGGGGCGGGTGGGGGTGGGTGGGGGGCGTACTGTGTGGGCCGCGTACGAGTGCTCCGGCGGGTGGGTTCGGGGCGGCGAGCCACGGTGTGGAATGTCCGGAGCATCCCCTAATGTGACGCTGTCCCGGGGCGAGGTCCCGCGGGGCGCGATGAGTACGGGTGAGTACTGGGTTAGGGATGGGAAGGGGATCGATGGAGCAGCGCGCCGTCGTTCGTTGTGCCGAGGGGCACCTGTTCAGCACCACCACGTTCCCGATGCAGAACCTCGGTCCGGGCCGGCTCGGGCCCGGGCGGCTTATCCGCTGTCCGCAGTGCGGGCGGCTGAGGAGTTCGGTGCTGGCCGACGTGCGGGAGCTGTCGGCGCCGCAACTGGACCGGGCGCTGCGGCTGGAGGCCGCGGAGTTCCTGGCCTGACGGTCGACGCGAGGACGGAACGGGCCCCGGGCGGATTCGTCCGGGGCCCTGTCGTGCACGTAACCTCGAAGCGTGCTGCTCTCTGACAAGGACATCCGGACCGAAATCGACCTGGGCCGGGTCGTCGTCGACCCGTTCGACCCGGCGATGATCCAGCCGTCGAGCATCGACGTGCGCCTCGACCGCTTCTTCCGCGTGTTCGAGAACCACCGCTACCCGCACATCGACCCCTCCGAGGAGCAGCCGGACCTGACCCGGCTGGTGGAGCCCGAGGGCGACGACGCGTTCATCCTGCACCCGGGCGAGTTCGTGCTGGCCTCGACGTACGAGGTCATCTCGCTGCCCGACGACGTGGCGTCCCGGCTGGAGGGCAAGTCGAGCCTGGGCCGGCTGGGTCTGCTGACGCACTCGACGGCCGGCTTCATCGACCCCGGTTTCAACGGTCACGTGACGCTGGAGCTGTCGAACGTCGCGACGCTGCCGATCAAGCTGTACCCGGGGATGAAGATCGGGCAGCTCTGCCTGTTCCGGCTCTCCTCGCCGTCGGAGCACCCGTACGGCTCGGAGCGGTACGGGTCGCGCTACCAGGGCCAGCGCGGCCCGACGCCGTCCCGTTCGTTCATGAACTTCCACCGCACCGACGTCTGATCCGGGCGGAGCGCACGCAGCACGGGCGGGGGGGCCCCCCCGCGAGGAGGAGGGGGGGGGGGGGCGGCGGGGCGGGGACGGGGGGGCAAGCGCGAGGGGGGGTGG
>NZ_JBHWIR010000004.1:6018-27682 GCF_042731835.1 Kitasatospora sp. NPDC059817
ACTCCCCCCCCCCCGAGTATCTGTCGGGGGCTGCCGACGCCGCCCGCGCCCGCCCCCCCGCGCCGTCCGTCCTGGGGCGGGCGCCCCCCCCGTCGCGTTTCCCGCGTGCTCAGGCCCGCTTGGGGCGGGTGACGGCGACCAGTTCGGTGCCGTCCTCGGAGAGCCGCAGTTCGGTGCGGAGTTCGGCGAGTTCGCCGAGGTGGTGCAGGTGGGTGCCGCCGCAGAAGATCTGCGCGCCGCCCTCGGGCAGCTCGCAGTGCCACTGGCGGCGGGCGGTGAGCTCGGGGCCGGGGACCTCGATGCGGACCGGGGCGTCGGCGGCGACCCAGGCGGCGAGCCGGGCGTTGACGGCCTCGGTGAGGGCGGGCAGGGCGTCGGCGAGGGCGGGGAGCTCGTCGGTGGCGTCCGCCGTGAAGCCCTTCTTCTTCAGCGACTTGCCGAGCCGGTAGGTGTCGGTGCTGGCCTCGGTGTCCATCACCGAGGTGGCCATCGCGAGGCTGTCGAAGTCGGGGTGGCCGAGGGCGTCGGAGCGGCCCGGGTCCTTGCGCCAGCGCGGCGCGAGGGCCTCGTTGAGGGCGAGGGCGAGCAGGTGGCAGCCGCTGTGCGAGGCGCTGAGGGCGGCCCGGCGGTCGGCGTCGACGGTGAGGACGGCGGTGCGCCCGACGAGGTCGCCGGGGTCGGTGTCGACGACGTGCAGGACCAGCCAGGACCACTCCTCGTCGCCGCGCCGGACCGGGATGTCGGCGCCGACCAGCGGAGTTCCGCCGTCCGGGCCGACGGCGCCGGTGAGGCAGTCGACGACGGCCAGCTCGGTGCCGTCGACGGTGAGGGTGCCGAGGTCGGCGGGCTGGTCGGGCCAGGTGTGGTCGAGCGGGTGGAACGGGGTGGCCCCGGTCACGACGGCGTGCCGGCCGTCCCCCAGCGGGTGCACCGCGATCACCGTCGACTCGCCGGTCACCGCCCCGGCCGGGAAGCTGACGTGCGTGGTGGGGAGGGTCATTCCTGGCTCCGGTGACGTGGAACGGGTGAGGGAGTGAGGGGTGAGGGGGTGAAGGCTGAGGGGGTGAAGAGGGTGGACGGGCCCCGGCCTGACCGGGATCCGTCCACCATTGTGCCCTCCGGCCGTCAGCCCAGGGTCGGCAGCTTGATCAGCACCAGCAGCGCGAGCAGTTGCACCGCCGAGGCGGCGGCCGCCTTGCCCCAGGGCAGGTCGTGCACCCGCCGGACCATGCTGGTCAGCAGGTACGCGCAGAACGCCCAGGTGGCCCAGCCGGCGACCTGGACGACCGCGCTGCCCGAGGGCAGCACCAGGTCGAGCAGCAGCCGGGGCGTGTCCGTCAGCCAGCCGATCAGCGCGGCCAGGCCGACCGTCGACTTCCACGGGCCGTCCCCGCCGAGCTGGCGGGCCAGCGCGTAGGTGACGCCGCCGAAGAGCGCTCCGGCCACGGCGAAGCCGATCGCGGCGGCGGCGATGCCGGTCAGCGCGACGGTGAAGGTCGAGTCGACGATGTCGTCGTGGGTCAGGCCGATGCCGAGCACCGCGAGCGCGCCGTACAGCATCGAGACGGTGAGGGCGGGCAGCCAGACCTGGTGGTCGCGGGCGCGGTCGAAGGTCGCGGTGGGGGCGCGGAAGATGCCGATGAGCAGTTCGCGCCAGTGCGGGCGGGGCCCGGCGACGTGCGGGGCGGACTGGCCGCCGGCCCGGTAGACGGTGACGTTGTCCTGGCCGTACGGCGGCTGCTGCTGCGGCCCGTAACCGTCCTGGCCGTAGCCGTCGCCCTGCGGGTGTCCGCCCTGGTCGTAGCCCCGGTCGTAGCCCTCGGCGCCGTACCCCGCCTGCGGGTACCCGGGGTGTCCGCCGTACTGGCCCTGGTCGTAGTACCCGCGGTGGGGCGGCTCCTGCGCGTACGGGTCGCCGGTCGGGAAGGCCCGGGTGCCGCCGGGCCGGTCGGCGGCGTACGGGTCGTAGCCGCCCTGCGGGCCCGGGGCGCCGGGGCCTCCGGGCGTGCCGTCGGGGCCGTCGGCCACACCCCGGTGCGGGGCCGTGAAGTACTCCGGCCCGTCCGTCTGCCCGTGCCCCCCGGGCCCCGCCGGCGGCGGAGGGGGCGCCCACCCGCCGTGGGGGTCGGCGCCCTGCCCGCTGTCGTATCGATTACCAGCCACGCTCTGACGGTACCCGTCCGGCCCAATCCGCGTGGGGCCTGGACGGAGCCGGGGCCGGTTTGCAGCGAGCCTGAGACGAACCCGGCCGAAATCCTGCCGCCGACGGCGCCAGCGGCCCGGCCCGGCCCGGGTCCTACCGCTGCGCGCTGACCGAGGGCCCGTGCACCGCGGCGGCCGCGGCGGTGCCGGCCGGGCAGCCGCCAGGGCCGGCCGAGGTGCGGACCGCGCCGACCGGCAGCAGGGTGCCGCAGGCGATCCGGATGCCGTTCGGCAGCTCGTTGTCGGATTCGACGATCGCGCCGTCGCCGATCACCGCGCCGTCCAGCGCCGAGCGGGCGCCGACGGTGGCGAAGGCGCCCACGATGGAGTCCTTGACCAGGGTCTCCGGGCCGACCACCGCGCCCGGCAGGATCACGCTGCCCTCGACGATCGCGCCGGCCTCGACCACCGCGTTCGCGGAGACCACGGTGCCGCCGCTGAGTACCGCGCCGGGGTGGACGGTGGCGCCGGGCAGCAGCAGGGCGTCGCCGGTCGGGCCGGGGACGGCCGGGGAGTCGACCTTGCCGAGCACCAGGTCGGCCGAGCCGCGGACGAACGCGGCCGGGGTGCCGAGGTCGAGCCAGTACGAGGTGTCGACGACGCCGCGCAGCAGCGCGCCGGTGGCCAGCAGCTCGGGGAAGGTCTCGCGTTCGACGGACACCTCGCGGCCGGCCGGGATGCGGTCGATGACGGACCGGGTGAAGACGTAGCAGCCGGCGTTGATCTGGTCGGTGACGATCTGCTCGGGCGTCTCCGGCTTCTCCAGGAACTCCAGCACCCGCCCGTTCGCGTCGGTCGGGACGAGGCCGAAGGCGCGCGGGTCCTCGACCCGGGTGAGGTGCAGGGTGACGTCGGCCCCGGCGGCCACGTGGCCGTCGCGCAGGGCGGCGATGTCGACGCCGGAGAGGATGTCGCCGTTGAAGACCAGCACGGGCTCGTCGGGGCCGCAGGTCAGCCCGGACGCCGCGTTGCGGATCGCGCCGCCGGTGCCCAGCGGCTCGCGTTCGGTCAGGTAGACCAGCTCGATGCCGTACGGGGTGCCGTCCTGGAAGTGGTCCTCGAAGACCTCGGCCAGGTACGAGGTGGCCAGCACGACGCGGGTGACGCCGGCGGCGGCCGCGCGGGCCAGCTGGTGGGCGATGAAGGGGACGCCCGCCACCGGCAGCATGGGCTTGGGGGTGTGGGTGGTCAGCGGACGCAGTCGCGTGCCCTTACCACCGACCAGCATGATCGCCTCGGTCATGGTCTGCGCTGTTCCCCTTGTGCTCTGCGGCCCCGGCCCGGCGGGCCGATACCTCCGTCGGTGGTCTGGACCCGTCCGGCCGTCCGGAACGGGTCGACCGGCGCGAGGCCGGTCTGCCGCCTACTGTATTTCCTCCCAACGGGCGGACACTCAGGCGGCCGTGCGATTGGCACCACTCCCCTACGGGTCCCGCCCCGGATCCACCCCCGGTCCGGCCCGTCCCGGCCCCCCAAAAGCCCGGCCCGGCGGGCGCTCTCGCGGTGACCACCGGGCCGGGCAGTTGTAGCAGAACTGTCGAACAGAGGACGCTACGCGTCCACCGTCGCAGGCTCCTCGGCGCCGGCCGGCGGGGTCGCCTTCACCGAGTCGAGCAGCAGCTGGGCGACGTCGACCACCTTCAGGTGCTCCTTGGCGGCGCCCTCGTTCTTCTTGCCGTTGACGGAGTCGGAGAGCATCACCAGGCAGAACGGGCAGGCGGTGGAGACGATGTCCGGGTTGAGGGACAGCGCCTCGTCCACGCGCTCGGTGTTGATCCGCTTGCCGATGCGCTCCTCCATCCACATCCGGGCACCGCCGGCGCCGCAGCAGAAGCCGCGCTCCTTGTGCCGGTGCATCTCCTGCTGGCGCAGGCCGGGGACCTTGTCCATGATCTCGCGCGGCGGGCTGTAGACCTTGTTGTGGCGGCCCAGGTAGCAGGGGTCGTGGTAGGTGATCAGGCCCTCGACCGGGTTGACCGGGACGAGCTTGCCCTCGTCGATCAGGTGCTGCAGCAGCTGGGTGTGGTGGATGACCTCGAAGTGGCCGCCCAGCTGCGGGTACTCGTTGGCGATGGTGTTGAAGCAGTGCGGGCAGGTGGCGACGATCCGCTTGACCGGCGCGTCCTCCAGGGCCGCGTTCAGCGTCTCGACGTTCTGCGCGCCGAGCATCTGGAAGAGGAACTCGTTGCCCAGCCGGCGGGCGGAGTCACCGGTGCAGGACTCCTCCTTGCCGAGGATGGCGAACTTCACGCCCGCGGTGTGCAGCAGTTCGGCGAAGGCCTTGGTGGTCTTCTTGGCGCGGTCCTCCAGGGCGCCGGCGCAGCCGACCCAGTAGAGGTACTCGACCTCGGCGGGGTCGATGTCCTCGCCGATCACCGGCACCTCGATGCCGGTCTCCTTCTTGAGCTCCTTGACCCAGTCCAGGCGGGCCTTGGTGGCCATGCCCCACGGGTTGCCCTTGTTCTCCAGGTTCTTGAGCATCGTCCCGGCCTCGGTCGGGAACGAGGACTCGATCATCACCTGGTAGCGGCGCATGTCGACGATGTGGTCGATGTGCTCGATGTCCACCGGGCACTGCTCGACGCAGGCGCCGCAGGTGGTGCAGGACCACAGGACGTCCGGGTCGATGACGCCGTTCTCCTCCGCGGTGCCGATCAGCGGGCGCTCGGCCTCGGCCAGGGCGGCCGCCGGGACGTCCTTGAGCTGCTCGGCGGTGGCCTTCTCCTCGCCCTCCATGTCCTTGCCGCCACCGGCCAGCAGGTAGGGCGCCTTGCCGAAGGCGTGCTCGCGCAGGCTCATGATCAGCAGCTTCGGCGAGAGCGGCTTGCCGGTGTTCCAGGCCGGGCACTGCGACTGGCAGCGGCCGCACTCGGTACAGGTGGAGAAGTCGAGGATGCCCTTCCAGGAGAAGTGCTCGACCTGGGAGACGCCGAAGACGGCGTCCTCGGCCGGGTCCTCGAAGTCGATCGGCCGGCCGCCGCTGGTCATCGGGCGCAGGGCGCCGAGCGCGGTGCCGCCGTCCTCCTCGCGCTTGAAGTAGATGTTGAAGAAGCCGAGGAAGCGGTGCCAGGCCACGCCCATCGAGGGGTTGATGCCGATGGTGGTCGCCCACGCGAACGAGATGCAGATCTTCAGCATCGCGAAGAGGTAGATCAGGTTCTCCAGCGTGCCGTGCGACAGGCCGCTGAAGGCGGAGACCAGCGGGTACGACACCAGGTGCTCGGGCCCGTACGAGTCGACGCCGTTGAGGGCGCCCTCCAGGGCGCGCAGCATCAGGATGCACAGGCCGATGCCGAGGATCGTGTACTCGACGTAGAAGGCCTGCCAGGCGATCGAGCCGGCGAAGCGGGACTTGCGGCCGGACCGGGACGGCAGGCTGAGCAGCCGGATCACGATCAGCGTCGCGATGCCCAGCGTGGTGAGGGTGCCGACGAGCTCGACGAAGAGCTGCCAGAGCATCCAGTGGCCGATGATCGGCAGCGCGAATTCGGCGTCGAAGAGCTGGCCGAAGGCGTTGACGATGGTCAGCACCAGGCTGAAGAAGCCGACGGCGACGAACCAGTGGGCGATGCCCACGATCCCCCAGCGGTTCATCCGGGTGTGGCCGATGAACTCGACCGCGACGGTCTTCACCCGCTGGGCGGGCCGGCCGAAGCGGGTGGGGTCCGGCTGGCCGGTCCGCACCACTTTGTAGATGTACAGCGCCGCACGGGCGGCGAGCGCGGTGCCGATCACGAATGTGACCAGCGAGATGACGATCGCTGCTAGCTGCATCGGCTCTCCGTCTCCTGCGGCTTGCTGTTGAGCGGTCTTTGAACGGTCTTGCGTGGAACGAATTGTACTCGTCGGTAACTTGCCGGGCCGACGGCCCGGACATTACCGCCCGCCACCAGTCCTCCAGAAGGTTCCCAAGCTATGGCGGCAGTCACGTGGCACCACACGCGCCACGGCCAGGACCACGGCCACGGCCGAGGCCACGGGAAGTCGCCGCGGCCGCGGGAAGCGGACCGCTCAGCAAAGTTGAGCGGCGTCGACTCATCCCTGTTGACGGCACCCACCCGGTCGTGCATCCTTGAGCCTGTAAAGCTCAACTCTTCCGTGGAGGTATTTACGATGGCACGCGCGGTCGGCATCGACCTCGGTACGACGAACTCGGTCGTCAGCGTTCTGGAGGGTGGCGAGCCCACCGTCATCACGAACGCCGAGGGCGCGCGGACCACGCCGTCCGTCGTCGCTTTCGCGAAGAACGGCGAGGTCCTGGTCGGCGAGGTGGCCAAGCGTCAGGCGGTCACCAACGTCGACCGCACCATCCGCTCGGTCAAGCGCCACATGGGCACCGGGTGGAAGATCAACCTGGACGGCAAGGACTTCAACCCGCAGCAGATCAGCGCCTTCGTGCTGCAGAAGCTGAAGCGGGACGCCGAGGCCTACCTGGGTGAGACCGTCACCGACGCCGTCATCACCGTCCCGGCGTACTTCTCCGACTCCGAGCGCCAGGCCACCAAGGAGGCCGGTGAGATCGCGGGCCTCAACGTCCTGCGCATCGTCAACGAGCCGACCGCGGCCGCCCTGGCCTACGGCCTCGACAAGGACGACCAGACCATTCTGGTCTTCGACCTCGGCGGCGGCACCTTCGACGTCTCCCTGCTGGAGATCGGCGACGGGGTCGTCGAGGTGAAGGCCACCAACGGTGACAACCACCTCGGTGGTGACGACTGGGACCAGAAGGTCGTCGACCACCTGGTCAAGGTCTTCCAGGCCGGCCACGGCGTCGACCTGTCCAAGGACAAGATGGCCCTGCAGCGTCTGCGCGAGGCCGCCGAGAAGGCCAAGATCGAGCTGTCCTCGTCCTCCGAGACCTCGATCAACCTGCCCTACATCACGGCCTCCGCCGAGGGCCCGCTGCACCTGGACGAGAAGCTCACCCGCGCCCAGTTCCAGCAGCTCACCTCCGACCTGCTGGAGCGCTGCAAGGTCCCGTTCCACAACGTGATCAAGGACGCCGGCATCTCGCTCTCCGAGATCGACCACGTCGTCCTGGTCGGCGGCTCGACCCGCATGCCCGCCGTCGCCGAGCTCGTCCGCGAGCTGACCGGCGGCAAGGACGCCAACAAGGGCGTCAACCCGGACGAGGTCGTCGCCATCGGCGCCGCGCTCCAGGCCGGTGTCCTCAAGGGCGAGGTCAAGGACGTCCTGCTGCTCGACGTCACCCCGCTGTCCCTCGGCATCGAGACCAAGGGCGGCATCATGACCAAGCTGATCGAGCGCAACACCACGATCCCGACCAAGCGCTCCGAGATCTTCACCACGGCCGAGGACAACCAGCCGTCCGTGCAGATCCAGGTCTACCAGGGCGAGCGCGAGATCGCGGCGTACAACAAGAAGCTGGGCATGTTCGAGCTGACCGGCCTGCCGCCGGCGCCGCGCGGCCTGCCGCAGATCGAGGTCACCTTCGACATCGACGCCAACGGCATCATGCACGTCGGCGCGAAGGACCTCGGCACCGGCAAGGAGCAGAAGATGACCGTCACCGGCGGCTCCGCGCTGCCGAAGGACGACATCGAGCGCATGATGCGCGAGGCCGAGCAGTACGCGGAGGAGGACCACAAGCGCCGCGAGTCCGTCGAGACCCGCAACTCCGCCGAGCAGCTCGTCTACTCGACCGAGAAGTTCATCGCGGACAACACCGACAAGCTCCCCGCCGACGTCAAGGCCGAGGTCGAGACCGCCATCGGCGAGCTCAAGGAGGCCCTGAAGGGCGAGGACATCGCGAAGATCCGCGAAGCCTCGGAGAAGGTCTCCACCACCGCGCAGAAGCTCGGCCAGGCGCTGTACGCCAACGCCGACGCCGCCGCCCCGGCCGGCGAGTCCGCCCAGGCCAAGGACGACGACGTCGTCGACGCCGAGATCGTGGACGACGAGAAGCCCAAGGGCGGTGCGGCATGACGGACAAGCCGCAGGGCGGCAAGCCCGGCGACGACTCCGCCGCCGACGAGGCTGTGATCAAGGCCGCCGAGGAGGCCGCCGCAGCCGGCGCCGCCGACTCCGGCTCCGGTGCTGGCTCCGACGAACTCGCCACTGCCAAGCGGGAGTCGGCCGAGCGCACCGCCGACCTGCAGCGTCTGCAGGCCGAGTACCAGAACTACCGCAAGCGGGTCGAGCGCGACCGGCTGACGGTCCGCGAGATCGCGGTCTCCAACATCCTGGAGTCCCTGATCCCGGTGCTCGACGACATCGGCCGCGCCCGCGAGCACGGCGAGGTCACCGGCGGCTTCAAGTCCGTCGCCGAGTCCCTGGAGACGGTCGTCGCCAAGCTGGGCCTCCAGCAGTTCGGCAAGGAGGGCGAGCCCTTCGACCCGACCATGCACGAGGCGCTGATGCACAGCTACTCCTCGGACGTCACCGAGGACACCTGCGTGCAGATCCTCCAGCCCGGCTACCGCATCGGCGAGCGGATCATCCGCCCCGCCATGGTCGCCGTCGCGGAGCCCCAGCCGGGCACCCAGACCACGGCCGCGCCCGACGGCGAGGCGAAGTCCGGGGACGCGGACAAGTCCGACGGTGGTTCGGACAGCTGACAACCTGTGACAGCTGACAACCAGTGCGCTGCGGAGTCGTACGCCGGCCAGAACGGCGGCCGACTCCGCAGCGCGCTGTCAACAGCGCCCGGTGGAGCGGCTGTTGACAGCGCAGCGAGGATGGACATCGGGAGGTGGCGGCAGCTATGAGCAAGCGCAGCGAGCGAATCGTTGAAAGGCGCGTGTTGCGCGGAGCGGCTGCCGAGCGGAGCGAGGTGGACGCATGAGTGGCAAGGACTACGTGGAGAAGGACTACTACAAGGTCCTCGGCGTGCCCAAGGACGCCACCGCCGCCGAGATCAAGAAGACCTACCGCAAGCTCGCGCGCGAGTTCCACCCGGACGCCAACAAGGGCGACGCCAAGGCCGAGGACCGCTTCAAGGACATCTCCGAGGCCTACGACGTCCTGTCCGACGAGAAGCGCCGCAAGGAGTACGACGAGGCCCGCAGCCTCTTCGCCAACGGCGGCTTCCGGGCCGGCGGCCCCGGCCAGGGCAACGGCAGCTACAGCTTCGACTTCGGCGACCTCTTCAGCGGCAGCCAGAACACCGGCAGCGGCGGGCTCGGCGACGTCTTCGGCGGACTCTTCAACCGCAGCGGCGGCCGGCAGGCCCAGCCCCGGCGCGGCGCCGACGTCGAGACCGAGGTGACCCTCGCCTTCGACGAGGCCGTCGACGGTGCGACCGTCCCGCTGCGGATGACCAGCCAGGCCCCCTGCCGCACCTGCAACGGCACCGGCGCCAAGTCCGGCACCACCCCGCGGGTCTGCCCGACCTGCGTCGGCGCCGGCACCGTCAGCCGCGGCCAGGGCGCGTTCGCGCTCTCCGAGCCGTGCAAGGACTGCCGCGGGCGAGGCATGATCGTCGACGACCCGTGCGTCGACTGCCACGGCAGCGGCCGGGCCAGCTCCGCCCACACCATGCAGGTCCGCATCCCGGCCGGCGTCCAGGACGCCCAGCGCATCCGGCTCAAGGGCAAGGGCGCCCAGGGCGAACGCGGCGGACAGCCCGGCGACCTCTACGTCACCGTGCACGTCGACCCGCACCCCGTCTTCGGGCGCAAGGGGGACAACCTCACCGTCACCGTCCCCGTCACCTTCCCCGAGGCCACCCTCGGCGCCACCATCGAGGTGCCCACGCTGAACGGGCCGGCCGTGAAGCTGAAGCTGCCCCCCGGCAGTGCCAACGGCCTCACCATGCGCGCCCGCGGCAAGGGCGCCACCCGCAAGGACGGCACCCGCGGCGACCTCCTCGTCACCGTCGAGGTCGTGGTGCCGCGGCACATCACCGGGGACGCGCTGAACGCCCTGGAGCAGTACCGCGAGGCCACCGCCTCCGACGACCCGCGAGCCGCCCTGTTCCGGGCGGCGAAGGGAGCGTGACGACCAGATGATCCCCAACAGTCCCATCGGCCCCGGCATCGGTGAAGGCCTGCCCGGCGTCGGCGTCGGCGACGGCCTGCCGGGCGACGGCCGCCGCACCCGGCGGCCCACCGCCCCGCCGCAGTACGTCCTCACCGAGGACACCCCGGTGTACGTCATCTCCGTCGCCGCCGAGCTCTCCGGCCTGCACCCGCAGACCCTCCGCCAGTACGACCGCCTCGGTCTGGTCAGCCCCGACCGCACCGCCGGCCGGGGCCGCCGCTACTCCGCGCGCGACATCCAGCAGTTGCGCGAGGTCCAGCGGCTCTCCCAGGACGAGGGCATCAACCTGGCCGGCATCAAGCGGATCATCGAGCTGGAGAACCAGGTCACCGCGCTCCAGTCCCGCATCGGCGAACTGGTCGACTCCCTCGACGGCGCCACCAGCGCCCTCCAGCAGCGCGAGGCCGCCGTCCACGCCTCCTACCGCCGCGACCTCGTCCCCTACCAGCCGCCCACCCAGTCCAGCGCCCTGGTCGTCTGGCGCCCCAAGCGCTGAGACTTGGCTGAACACCTCCGGCCGCCGGCTCCCCTCCGCCCGGGGGGTGCCGGCGGCTTGATCGTGGTGAGAGAGTGCTGTCGAACAAATCTGGCCGCCCTCACCGATGCCACCCGATCTGGCATGCTGCACTGCGATTCCGGTATTGGTGCCCGGCAGGTAGTGCAGACACGGCCACGGCAAGGAGCCCGCAGATGAGTGGACGAGAACAGCCCGGTACCGCCGCGATTGGGCCCTCCGTCCTCTCGAAGGAAGCGCGGGAGCTGTATCTGGCGGTCATCCGCGAGAACGGGCGGTTTCCGAAGGACTCCGACCTCGCCAAGGCGGGCGGGGCCCAGGAGGAGTTGGTGGCGATAGGCCTTCTGGTCGCCGACACCGACGAACCCGGTGTCCTCGTCGCGGTCGACCCTCAGCAGCTGTCCGAGAGCCTCTCCGTGACCTGGCAGCGCCAGGCACTCGACCTGCTCACCCGCGCGTCGGCCCTCGCCACCGATCTCCACGACCTGACGGCCGCCTACCACTCACCGGAGCAGGCCGGCGGCGCGATCGAGTACGTGCGGGGAAAGGTGCTGATCAACCAGCGGGTGCAGCAGATCGTCGCCAGCGCCTCGGAGGAGATCCTCGCCGCCCAACCCGGCGGGCCGCGCCCGTCCGAGGCGCTCACCGGCATCCTCGCCCGCGACCTCGAAGCCCTCCGCCTGGGCATCACGCTCAGGACGATCTACCACCCGAGCACCCGGTACCACGCTCCCACCAGGGAGTACGTGGCCACGATAACCAAGGCCGGCGGACGGTTCCGGACGCTGGAGGAGCCCTACACGCGATTGATCGTCATCGATCGCCGAATCGCGGTCATCCCCATCGCCGAGGACCTCAATCTGGCCGCCTTCGTGCACGATCGGGCCGTCATCAGCTACCTGATCAGCGAGATCTTCGAGCGGAACTGGAGCCGGGCGCTGGACTTCGACGGCGCGCGCGCCGTTCCGCAGCAGGTGGTCTCCGGGATGCGGCAGACGATCATCGACCTCATGCTCGAAGGCGTGAACCACCGGGTGATCGCCCGCAGACTCGGCATCAGCGAACGGACGCTCGCGCGGCACCTGGCCGAGATGCGCGACGAGCACAATGTCGAGTCGCTGTTCCAACTCGGGTACGCATTGGCCCGGAACAGCGTTCCGACCGACTCCGACAGCTATCACTGACCAAGCGTCGCGGCGGTCTCAGTTCCAGATCGTGTCATTGGCCAGCGCCATGGTCTGAGGCGCTGCCGCATCGTGGGAAACCCCGATGTTCCAGATCGTGTCGTCAGCCGGGCTCGAACCGCTCCCGATGAAAAGCGCCAGACCCACAACGACTGGAACCAGGACAAATCGCACCACCCGGCGTATCCGAGACATGGTGCCCCCTCTCTTTGTTTAAGACTTGGCGCGGGTACCCAGCCATTGTTTCGAACAACCTGCCACATAATGCCGCAAGCCCATGCCGGAAGCCAGGGGGCCTGCTACCCCAGTGCGTCATCTCTCTGCCAGGCATCGAGATGACACCACGGCTCTGTGGACGGTGGCGATGGTCGACAGAGACGATCAGTGCACTCCCCAACCCCTCTCGCGGGAGGGGGAAGACGGGGACACCACAAACAACATGTCCATGACTAGTTCGTTTCGACCACAACGAATGCACAGCAGCATTCCGATAGTCACCACCCAACGGGGCGATCGGCCTGGTTGGCACCTATCCCCGGAGTCGACAATGAGTGAGCCCTACCTGCGAGAGCACGCCGGACAGACCCCCGAGGGCCGGCGTGCGCGTGTGTTCCTGGCCGCGCCGCTGATGCGGCTGACCGGGCCCGCGGACAGTGTGGTGACGCTCGCCAGCCGGACGCGGCTGACGACGCTCCGCACCACCCTGCTCCGCAGCGGTGCCGCCGTGTACAGCGCGCACCACAGTGATGCCTGGACCGTCGCCGGGCAGGCGCCGGAGCCCCGGGTGCCGTCCGACTTCCGGGCCCTGCAGTCCGCGGACCTCGTGTTCGCCTACGTCGGGGCGCCGCTGTCGGCCGGGGTGAGCCTGGAGCTGGGGTGGGCGTCGGCGCTGCGGAAGCCGATCGTCCTCCTCGTCGACGAGGCCATCACGCACAACCCGCTGATCGCCACCATCGAGCAGGTCGCCCCCGTCCTGCCGCTGGTCTTCGACGACACCTGGTCGCAGGAGGCCCTCAACCACACCGTGGAGACCGCGCTCGACTGGGCCGGCATGGCGCTGTCCCTGCGCGAGGGCTTCTGGACCGCCCCCGGTGAGCAGTTCAACGTCCCCCGGCAGCAGCCCCCCGTCGTCGGCCGGGCCGGCTACTGGCCGACCAGCGCCGCCACCGGCTGACCAGCGCTCACCCATCGGGCTCCCCCGTCCGGGCTCCCCGCAGCTGCCAGCCCAGCTGGAACAGCGTCTCCGCGTCGTGCAGTTCGCGCAGCCGGGCGATGTGGCCGGCCACCGTCCGCTCGCTGAGACCGAGGCGGCCGGCGATGGCGCGCTGGGTGAGGCCCTGGGCGAGGAGCCGGCCGACCTGCTCGTGCGCCGTCGACTCGGGAGCGGACGCCTGGTCGGGGTTCCAGAGGAGGCGGCCGGAGCGGGCCCAGTCCCGTTCGAACACGGCCAGGAAATGGTCGACGGTCGCCGGATCCTCGATGAAGGTCGCGCTCCGGAGGTCGTCGGCGGACTGGAGCACGGCGATCCGGCGGTCGAAGATGTGCAGGTGGCGGAACGGCTCGGCCAGGACCCGGAAGCGGGCGCCCAGTTCGGTGCCGCGGGCGGTGTGGTCGGCGGTCGCCTGGTCCCGGACGGCGCCGGGTGCGTAGATCACCCGGATCCGGCCGCCCCGGCCGCAGAACCGGCCGATCCGTTCCAGGGCGTCCTCCAACTGGTGGGCGTGGCGGGGCCGGCCGGGCTGGGCGACGAGGATCTCCTGGTGGCAGTCCGCCTCCACCTCGGCGAATCGCCGGATGACCACGCCGAGGCCCTGGACGTGATGCACCGTACCGGCGCGGTCGGTCGGGCGCGGGGCCGTGTCGTAGGCCTTGGTCAGGTCGTCGAGGGCCTGCGGGAGTTGCGCGGCCTGGACCAGCAGCCGGGTGCCCTCGGCCCGGAGCTCGGCACTGATCCGGTCGCCGACCGTACGCGGGTTGACGGCGGTGCAGACGTCGGATTCGGGCCGGGCGAGCAGCAGCCCGAGCGCGAGCAGGTGTTCCAGGGCCGGCCGGTCGGCGTCGGCCACCTCGGCCCGGTCGATCCAGCCGCCGTGCCGGAGGATGCGCAGGTACAGGTCGTGTGCGGCCTGGTCGGGCCGCCCGGTGCCGCGCCCGTGCATCACGGCACCCGCCGACGGGCGGCGTCGGCCGCCGACCGGAGCTGCCAGCCGAGTTGGAAGAGCGTCTCGGCGTCGTACAGTTCGCGCAGCCGGGCGATGTGGCCGGCCACCGTGCGTTCGCTCAGGCCGAGGCGGGTGGCGATGGCGCGCTGGGTGAGGCCCTGGGCGAGGAAACGGCCGACCTGGTCGGGCAGGGAGTCGGCCGGCTCGGGGGCTTCCGGGCCACGGGCCCAGCGGACCCGGGCGGCGCGCTGCCAGTCGCGCTCGAAGGCGTCGGCCATGAAGTCGACCACCACCGGGTCCTCGACGAAGGCCGCGCGGCTGTTGTCGGACGCGGCGGGGATGACGGCCACCTTCCGGTCGTAGATCAGGACCCGCCGGAACGGCTCGCCCAGCACCCGGTACCGGCAGCCGACCTCGGCGGCCGCGGCGGCGAAGGCTGCGGTCGCCGGGTCGGCGGCCGCCGCCGGCTCGTAGATGCCCCGGACGGTGCCGCCGCGCTCGGCGAGTCGCCGCATCCGGTCGAGGGCGTCCGGGAGCCCCTCGACGGGCCGGGCCCCGCCGGGCTGGGCGGCCAGCATCTCCTGCGAGCACTCGGCGTCGAGTTGGGCCAGGCGCAGGCGGATCTGTTCGAAGCCGTGCACGTACGTGACCTCGATGGAGCACTCGGGGTGGCGCGGCGTGACGTCGAAGGCCTGCGCCAACTCGGCGAACTTCTCGGGCGTTTCGTCCGCCCTGGCCAGCAATTCGCCACCCGTGGAACGCAGTTCGGACCCGATTCGGCCGATGACGACACGCGGGTTCACCGCGGCGTAGGCCGCGTCCTCGACCCTCGGGACGACCAGTCCGAGGTCGAGCAACCGCCCCAGGACCGGTTCGTCACCCGGAGCCAGGTCGGCCGCCCGGAGGATGCCGCCGTTGCCGACGACGGCGAGGTACAGCGCCCGGGCGGCGTCGTCGGGCAGGGGGGAGTCGGGCAGGGGGGAGGTCGACGGGTCGGTCATGGGGCTCCCCCCGGAGCTGCCGGCCGAGGTGGAAGAGGGTGTGGGCGGAGGGCAGGCCGGTCGGCGGGGGCGCGCTCGGCGGGGCCGGGTTCATCGGTCATCGCGGGCGCCTCTCATCAGCCAGCCGAGTTGGAAGAGGGTCTGGGCTCCGTGGCGGTCGCGGAGGCGGGAGATGTGGGCGGCGACGGTGCGTTCGCTGAGGCCGAGGCGGGTGGCGACGGCGCGCTGGGTGAGGCCGCGGGCGAGGAGGCGGCCGATCCGGTCGGGGACGGTGCGGGTGGGACCGAGGGTGGCGGCGGTGTCGGCGGTTTCGGCGCGGGCCCAGTCGCGTTCGAAGGCGCCGACCAGGAAGGTGATGGCGGCCGGGTCGGTGATGAAGGCGGCGGTGCTGTTGTCGTCGTTGGCGGAGATCACGGCGACGGCGCGGTCGAAGACGAGCAGCCGCTGGAACGGCTCGTCGAGCACGCGGATGAGGGAGCCGTGCCGGGTGACCTCCTCGACGTAGGCGAGGGCGGGCGGGTCGGCGAGGGCGACGGGCTGGTAGATGGTGCGCAGGGAGCAGCCGCGCTGGAGCAGGTGGACGTCCTGGAGGAGGGCGACTTGCAGGGTGCCGGCGGGGCGGTGGCCGGGTTGGGCGGCGAGGACTTCGGAGCGGCAGTCGGAGGCGAGCTGGGAGATCCGCTGGCGGATGTGGACGTGGCCCTCGACGTGGACGGCGCCGCCGGCCCGGCCGGAGGGCCGGGGCATCGCGTCGTAGGCGCGGGTGAGGCCGTCGAGGGCGCCGGGGAGGTTCTCGGCGCGGACCAGCAGCCTGGTCGCCTCGCTGCGGAGTTCGGCGCCCAGGCGGTCGGTGACGGAGCGTGGGCTGATGGCGGTGTAGCAGTGGTCCATCGGGTTGGCGATGAGCAGGCCGAGGTCGACGAGCTGCTGGAGCGCGGCCTGGTCGACGTCCGGGGTGTCGGCGAACGGGATGCGTCCGCCCCGGGCGAGGATCGCCAGGTAGAACTGCCGGGCGGCCTCGTCGGGCTCCTCGCCCGGGGGCTGTCCGTGCTGCGGCGCGACCGCCGGTTCCACCGTCACGTCGCACACTCCCTGCCGGACGCTTCTCCCTCGTTGCCGCCGTCGCGCCGTCCGGCGCGGGGCTCGGCGGTCACGGTACCGGGCTGACGGCGGCCTCCGGGGTCCGGGTGCCGTCGCACTCCGGGGGCCCGGGGGCCACCGTCGCTACGCCCATGCCCAGGCGCTTCCGTCGAGGCGGAGCAGCAACGCCTCGACGGCTCCGGTTCCGGGGGCCATCACCACACATGGCGCCCCGACCGGCGCTCTTCCCCCCCGTTTCACGCGTGCGGGACGTTGCACCCGTGGTCAGTTTCGAAGAGCAAGTCGCCACCATCGGGCTGCGGTGCCCGGTCGGCCTGGCGTGACTCCACCCTCACAGTGTGACGGCCGGTGAACAAGTGTCGCCCGAGTGCAGGTTCGCGCAATTGCAGCTATCTGCACGGCGGGTGGGGCGGGCGGGGTCGAGCGGCGGGACGGATTCCGGTAAAGGCCGAGGCCAGCGGGGCTCGCGGGGGGCACCCGCCCGTACGGTCGGTCGGCCGCGCGCGGTCGGGCCGCGGGTGCGGGTTCCTGCAACGGCGGCGTGCGGCGGGAATCGTCAGGCACGCGCCAGCAGCCGTCCGCGGGCGAGCCCGGCGGCGGTCCCGCCGGCGGCGAGCACCCAGGCGGTGGCCAGCAGCAGGTAGAGCCCGGTGGCGATCGCGGTGAAGCCGCCGAACCCGGTGTGCCGGGCGAGCGCGGAGGCGCCGGTGACGCAGGTGCCGATCGGGAAGGTGTACGCCCACCAGGTCATCGCGAACGGCATGCCGGCCCGGCGGGCGCGCAGGTTGGCGGTGAGCGCGACGGCCAGCCAGAGCATCGCGACGCCGAGCACCGCGACGCCGTACAGCTCGGCGAAGGGGAGCATGGCTGGGGCCAGCGCGGGCAGCACCGGGCGGGCGGCGTCGGCGAGTTGGTGGACGGCGGTGACGGACTGGCCGAGCGGGCCGAGCACCAGGAACAGCGAGGGGGTGAGCACCAGGGTGGGCAGCTTGCTGTGGAACAGCCCGGTGAAGACCACCGGCAGCAGCACCAGGGTGGCCAGCAGGCCGATCCCGAAGAGGGCCCAGCAGGCGTACAGCATGGTCTGCTGCGCCAGCCCGGCCGGCAGGTGCGGGATGAGGGCCGGGCCGGTGGCGGAGGCGACCAGCGGGGCGACCACCGGCAGCAGCCAGGTCGGGTTGGCCTCCAGGGCGGAGACCGGGTGCCGGGTGATCATCAGGTACGGGATGCCGCCGGCGACGGCCAGCGCGTACAGGGTGCCGACGCCCCACAGCACGGCGTCGACGGCGACCGCGGGGCCGGTGCCGATCACCCGGGAGCCGAGCAGCAGGGTGCCGAGGCCGACCGAGAGCAGGGCCATCGGCGGGCAGCCGTAGAAGACGGCGGTGGCCGGGTTGTCCAGCAGCTGGGTGCGGGCGGCCTCGCGGTGCCGGGTGAGGTGGACCAGCCGGGCCGCGCCCAGCACCAGCAGGGCGGCGAGTCCGAGCGCCCACATCACCTCGCCGAAGCCGATCAGCCCGGGCAGCCGCAGCGGCAGGACGGCCGCGCCGTTGCCCAGGATCGCGGTGCCCATGACGGCGGCGTACCAGTTGGGGCCGAGCTGGGCGAGGTCGAGGCGGGCACGCAGCGAGGAACGGGAGGGGCGGGTGAGCGGGCGGGCATCGGCCAAGGTGGACATGGTTCCACCGTGCCGCCCCGGGCCGGGCTCCGGTAGCGCCGCGGGCTCTATGAGGACATAGCCTGGACCTATGGCCCTCTCCCCCCGCGTCCCCGAGCTCGGCGCCCTGGAACTGCTGCTCGCGGTGGCCCGGCTGGGCAGCGTCGGGCGGGCCGCGGCCGAACTGGGCGTGAGCCAGCCGACCGCCAGCGCCCGGATCAAGGGCATGGAGCGGCAGATCGGCGTCCCGCTGCTGGAGCGCTCCCCCCGGGGCAGTCGGCCGACCGTGGCGGGGCGGCTGGTGGTCGAGTGGGCCGGGCACGTGGTGGAGGCGGCGCAGGCGCTGGACGCCGGGATCGACGCGCTGCGCGAGCGGCGGGACGCCAAGCTGCGGGTGGTCGCCAGCCTGACCGTCGCCGAGTACCTGATGCCGGGCTGGCTGCTGGCCCTGGCCGAGGCCAGTCCGGGCACGGCGGTGACGCTGCGGACGGCGAACTCGGCGGAGGTCGCCGGGCACGTGCTGGCCGGGGACGCCGACCTCGGCTTCGTCGAGGGCCCGTCCACCCCGCCCGGGCTGGCCGGCGCCGTGGTGGCGGCGGACCGGCTGGTGGTCGTGGTGGCGCCCGGCCACCCGTGGGCGCGCCGCCGGACGCCGCTGACCGGGCCGGAGCTGGCCGCCACCCCGCTGGTGCTGCGCGAGTCGGGCTCGGGCACCCGGGAGGTGCTGGAGATGGCGCTGGCGCCGTACGGGGGCGCGGTGCGGCCCCGGCTGGAGCTGGCCTCGTCCACCGCGCTGAAGGCGGCGGCGATGACCGGGGCCGGGCCGGTCTGCCTGAGCGAGCTGGCGGTGATGGAGGAGTTGGCCGTCCGGCGGCTGGTGGCCGTCCCGCTGGCCGAGGGGCTGGACCTGCGGCGGCCGCTGCGCGCGGTGTGGCCGGCCGGGCAGCGGCCGAGCGGGCCGGCCCGGGAGCTGCTGGGGCTGACCCGCCAGGTGCCCCGCGCGCAGCGGGTGGAGCGCACGGAACGCGCGGAACGGGCGTAAAAACTTGAGCAGAGTAGACTCAACTTAGTGCATGCTGTACGTAGCAGCATTGAAGGACGACGAGGGAGGACCCCCCAGCAGTGGACGCCAGCAAGTTCACCACCAAGACGCAGGACGCCCTGTCCGCCGCGATCCGGCAGGCGGGCGCGGCCGGGAACCCGGACGTCAAGCCGGTGCACATCCTGATCGCCCTGCTGGAGCAGCCCGAGGGCATCGCCCGGCCGCTGCTGGAGGCCGTCGGGGCGGACGTCACCCGGATCGACGCCGAGGCCCGCCGCCAGCTGACCGCCCTGCCCAGCGCGATGGGCTCGACGGTCGCCGCGCCGCAGCTCGCCCGGGACACCCTCGCGGTGCTCACCGAGGCCGGCAAGCGCGCCGACGACCTGGACGACCAGTACGTCTCCACCGAGCACCTGATGGTCGGCCTGGCCGCCGAGGGCGGGCCGGTCGCCGAACTGCTGGCGCAGCAGGGCGCGACGGCGAAGGGCCTGCTCGCCGCGTTCAAGGACGTGCGCGGCAGCGGCCGGGTCACCTCTCCGGACCCTGAGGGCACCTACAAGGCACTGGAGAAGTACGGCACCGACCTGACCCAGGCCGCCCGGGACGGCAAGCTCGACCCGGTGATCGGCCGGGACCAGGAGATCCGCCGGGTCGTCCAGGTGCTCTCCCGCCGGACCAAGAACAACCCGGTGCTGATCGGCGAGCCGGGCGTCGGCAAGACCGCGGTGGTCGAGGGCCTGGCCCAGCGCATCGTCGCTGGCGACGTGCCGGAGTCGCTGCGCGGCAAGCGGCTGGTCTCGCTGGACCTCAGCGCGATGGTCGCGGGCGCCAAGTACCGCGGCGAGTTCGAGGAGCGGCTGAAGGCCGTCCTGAACGACATCAAGCAGAGCGACGGCCAGGTCGTCACCTTCATCGACGAGCTGCACACCATGGTCGGCGCGGGCGCCGGCGGCGACTCCGCGATGGACGCTGGCAACATGCTCAAGCCGATGCTGGCCCGCGGCGAGCTGCGGATGGTCGGCGCCACCACGCTGGACGAGTACCGCGAGCGGATCGAGAAGGACCCGGCCCTGGAGCGCCGCTTCCAGCAGGTACTGGTCGGCGAGCCCAGTGTGGAGGACTCGATCGCCATCCTGCGCGGCCTCAAGGGCCGCTACGAGGCGCACCACAAGGTGCAGATCGCGGACGCCGCGCTGGTCGCCGCGGCCACCCTGTCCAACCGCTACATCACCTCCCGCTTCCTGCCCGACAAGGCGATCGACCTGGTCGACGAGGCGGCCTCCCGGCTGCGGATGGAGATCGACTCCTCCCCGGTCGAGATCGACGAACTCCAGCGCTCCGTCGACCGGTTGAGGATGGAGGAGCTGGCCCTGGAGAAGGAGTCGGACGCCGCCTCGATCGACCGGCTGGCCCGACTGCGGCGCGATCTCGCCGACAAGAACGAGCAGTTGAGCGCCCTGACCGCGCGCTGGGAGCAGGAGAAGAAGAGCCTCAACCGGGTCGGCGAGCTCAAGGAGCGGCTGGACGACCTGAACGGCGCGCTCGAACGGGCCCAGCGCGACGGGGACTTCGAGCGGGCGTCGAAGCTGATGTACGCGGAGATCCCGGCCGCCGAGACGGAGCTCACCGAGGCCCAGGAGCGGGCGGCGGACCAGGACGCCTCCGCCTCGATGGTGAAGGAGGAGGTCGGCCCGGACGACGTGGCCGACGTGGTCGCCTCCTGGACGGGCATCCCGGCCGGCCGACTGCTGGAGGGCGAGAGCGCCAAACTCCTGCGCATGGAGGAGGAGTTGGGCGAGCGCCTGATCGGCCAGGCGGAGGCCGTGCGAGCGGTCTCGGACGCGGTGCGCCGCACCCGTTCCGGCATCGCCGACCCGGACCGCCCGACCGGTTCGTTCCTCTTCCTCGGCCCGACCGGCGTCGGCAAGACCGAACTCGCCAAGGCCCTGGCCGACTTCCTCTTCGACGACGAGCGGGCCATGGTCCGGATCGACATGAGCGAGTACGGCGAGAAGCACTCCGTCTCCCGCCTGGTCGGCGCCCCGCCCGGGTACATCGGCTACGAGGAGGGCGGCCAGCTCACCGAGGCGGTGCGCCGCCGCCCGTACAGCGTGGTGCTGCTGGACGAGGTGGAGAAGGCCCACCCGGAGGTCTTCGACGTCCTGCTCCAGGTGCTGGACGACGGCCGGCTCACCGACGGCCAGGGCCGCACGGTGGACTTCCGCAACGCGATCCTGATCCTCACCTCCAACCTGGGCAGTCAGTACCTGGTCGACCCGGCCATCCCGGAGGACCGGAAGAAGGCCCTGGTGCTGGACTCCGTCCGGACCGCGTTCAAGCCCGAGTTCCTCAACCGGCTGGACGACATCGTGGTCTTCGACCCGCTGGGCACCGCCGAGCTGAGCCGGATCGTCGACCTCCAGGTGGCCCGTCTCGGCGACCGGCTGCGCGAGCGGCGGCTCACCCTGGACGTCTCCGAGGCCGCCCGCGACTGGCTGGCCCTCACCGGCTACGACCCGGCGTACGGCGCCCGCCCGCTGCGCCGGCTGGTCCAGTCCGCGATCGGCGACCAGTTGGCCCGGGCCATCCTGTCCGGCCAGGTGCACGACGGGGACACCGTCCTGGTCGAGCGGGACGAGGAGGGCGACCGCCTCACCGTCCGCAGCCGCGGACTGCTGGAGAAGTAGCACCACCAGACCGGGGGGGGGGCCCCCGGGGGTGGGGGGGGCGCCGCCCCAACACCCACCCCCCCACACCAGGTTAGACCCACACCCCCCGGGGGAGTAATAAAAAAAACAAA
>NZ_JBHWIR010000004.1:27692-67323 GCF_042731835.1 Kitasatospora sp. NPDC059817
GGGGGCGCGCCGCCCCCCTCCCTCGCGCGCGGCGCGGGGCCCGCGCACCCCCCCCCCCCCCCCGCCCGCCCCGCCCCCGCGCGCCCCCCCCCCCCCCCCGGTCAACACCCTTGCAGCACAGCACAGTTGATGACCCACTCGGCCACGACCGCACCCCGCCGCGCCCCGCCGGCGCCCCGGCCGCGGCGGCCCTCCAGCCGGACACGCTCCGTCACCATCACCGCTTGCGGCGGGCGTAGGAGCGCCCCGGACGAAGATCGACGCGCGGCCGGGTGCCCCTGTGAGGCAGGCCCCGGATGAGGCAGGATGGGAAGTGGAAAGGGCGGCCTCTCATTGCCGGCCACCACGTGCACTGAGGAAGAGGACCCCATGAGCATCGACCCGTCGTCCATCCCGTCGTTCGGCGCGCCCCAGGGCGGCGGCCAGCCCGGCGACCAGGGGCGGCCGGCCGGCCCGCCGCCGATCATCGTCCCGGACCAGGGCCTGGTGACCCAGCTGCTGGACCAGATGCAGCTCAAGCACGTCGTGGACGAGGAGGGCGACCTCACCGCCCCCTGGGAGGGCTTCCGCGTCTACTACATGTTCCGCGGCGAGCAGAAGGAGCTCTTCGCGGTGCGCGCCTTCTACGACCGCGCGTACCCGCTGGAGAAGAAGGGCGAGATCCTCGACCTCATCGACGAGTGGAACCGCGAGACCCTCTGGCCCAAGGTCTACACCCACACCCACGAGGACGGCGTGGTCCGCCTGATCGGCGAGGCCCAGATGATCGTCGGCACCGGCGTCAACCTGGACTACTTCGTCACCACCACCGCCAACTGGACCCAGGCCGCCGTCGGCTTCGAGCAGTGGATCGTCGAGCGCCTCGGCCTGCAGAACGAGATCGAGGGCGAGGACGGCGAGACCCCCGAGGGCACCAACGAGGCGTGACCCTGCCCGCCCCGCGAGCGCACGGCCCGACCACTTGGCCCCAGGTGGTCGGGCCGTCCTTGTCCCCGGCCCCCGGCTGACCCAGGATGGGGCCGACGACGACGCGTGAGGAGCCACCGATGGGCAACAGGCCGCTGCTGAACCGCCGACTGGCCGGTATGGGGACGACCATCTTCGCCGAGATGTCGGCCCTGGCCACGGCCACCGGCTCGATCAACCTCGGCCAGGGCTTCCCCGACACCGACGGCCCGGCTTCGGTGGCCCGGGCCGCTGCCGACGCCGTGCTGAACGGCCGCGGCAACCAGTACCCGCCCGGCCCCGGCATCCCGGAGCTGCGGGCCGCGATCGCCGAGCACCAGCAGCGCTTCCACGGCCTCTCCTACGACCCGGACACCGAGGTGCTGGTCACCGCCGGTGCCACCGAGGCCATCGCCGCCACCCTGCTCGCCCTGCTGGAGCCCGGTGACGAGGTGATCGCCCTCGAACCCTTCTACGACTCCTACGCCGCCTGCATCGCCATGGCCGGCGCCACCCGCCGCCCGCTCACCCTGCGCGCCCCGGACTTCCGCCCCGACCTGGACGAACTGCGCACCCTGATCACCCCGCGCACCCGCCTGCTGCTGATCAACACCCCGCACAACCCGACCGGCACCGTGCTCACCGCCGACGAGCTGGCCGCCATCGCCGCCCTCGCCGTCGAACACGACCTGCTGGTCGTCACCGACGAGGTCTACGAGCACCTCGTCTTCGGCGCCACCCACCACCCGATCGCCGCCCTGCCCGGCATGCGCGAGCGCACCGTCTCCATCTCCTCCGCCGGCAAGACCTTCTCCTTCACCGGCTGGAAGGTCGGCTGGGTCACCGCGAACCCGGCCCTGGTCACGGCCGTCCGCACGGCCAAGCAGTACCTCACCTACGTCAGCGCCGGCCCCTTCCAGTACGCCGTCGCCGAGGCGCTGCGGCTGCCCGACAGCTACTTCGACGGCTTCCGCGCCGACCTGCTCCGCAAGCGCGACCTGCTGGTCGACGGGCTCACCGCGGCCGGCTTCCGGGTGTTCACCCCCGAGGGCACGTACTTCATCACCACCGACATCACCCCGCTCGGCGAGAAGGACGGCATCGAGTTCTGCCGCGCCCTGCCGGAGCGCTGCGGCGTCGTCGCCATCCCGAACGCCGTCTTCTACGACAACACCGAGGCCGGCCGCAGCCTGGTCCGCTTCACCTTCTGCAAGCAGGACTCCGTGCTGGAGGAAGCGGTGTCACGGCTCCAGCGCCTCTGAGCCGTCGCCCGGCCGCCGCCCGAGGCCGGACAGGTGGGCGTTCAGGATCGCCCGGGCCTCGGGTGCGGTGAGGCGGCCGACGAGGACGTGCGTGGTGAGCCCGTCGGCAAGGGCCAGCAGCGTCTTCGCCTCCCGGGCGGCGTCCGGCCCGGCCGTCGGCGAGGCCTCGGCGATCAGCCGGGCGAACAGGCCCTCCAGGGCGGCGTAGTCGGCGTTCAGCGGGCCCGCCAGCCGCTCGTCGACGGCGGCCTGCGCGACGAAGGCCAGCCAGACCCGCGCCTGGGAGCGCTGTCCGTCGCCGAGCAGCGCCACCTCGGCGGCCGCGTGTGCCAGGGCGGCGGCGGGCGAGGGCGCCGGGTCGTCGGCGGGGTACGCCTGGACCCGGGCGGTGATCTGCTCGCCGACGTGGCCGAGGGCGAAGCGGAGCATCTCGTCCTTGGTGCGGAAGCAGCGCTGGACGGCGCCGGTCGACACCTGCGCGCGGTCGGCCACGTCGCGCAGGGTCACCCCTTCCAGGCCGCGTTCGTCGGCGAGCCGGCAGACGGCCTCGGCGATCCGTCGGCGTCGGCCGTCGTGGTCCACCTGTCTGGGCACGGGCGCCCCTCCGATTTATTCGATGCACTCGTATCGGTTCCCAGGCTACGGTACCGATACGAGCGCATCGGAACGAGGAGGGGAGTACGTCATGCAGGACGCCCTGTGGCGACTGACGGCCACCGCGCAGGCGGCGGCGGTACGCGGCAAGGAGGTCTCGGCCGTCGAACTGCTCGACAGCCACCTGGAGCGGATCGGCGCGGTGAACCCGCAGGTGAACGCCGTCACCCAGGTCCTGGCGGAGCGCGCCCGGGCACAGGCCCAGGAGCTCGACCGGCGCCTGGCCGCGGGCGAGGACCCCGGCCCGCTGGCGGGCGTGCCGTTCACCGTGAAGGAGACCACCGCCATCGAGGGCGTGGCCACCACCTTCGGGGTGCCGCGCTTCCGCGACCTGGTGGCGCGGGCCGACGCTCCCCCGGTCGCCCGGCTGCGCGCGGCCGGGGCCGTACCGATCGGGCACAGCAACATGCCCACCATGATCCTGGCCGGGATGCACACCCGCAGCGAGCTCTACGGCGACACCGCCAACCCGTGGGACCGCGGCCGCACCCCGGGCGGGAGCAGCGGCGGCGACGGCGCGGCCGTCGCGACCGGCCTGGCCGCGCTCGGGCTCGGCAACGACTCCGGCGCGTCCGTCCGCGTCCCGGCCTCGTTCTGCGGGGTCGCCGGGCTGAACCCGTCCAGCGGCCGCTTCCCCGCCGACCACCGCGCGTTCGGGCCGCAGGACCCGGGGCCGGCCTCCCAGTGGCTGGTCTCCGACGGCCCGCTCGCCCGGAGCGTCGCCGACCTGCGGCTGGCCTACGAGGTGCTGGCCGGCCCCGATCCGCGCGACCCTCGCGCCCTGCCCGTGCCGCGCTACGGCGAGCCGCTGCCCGGGCCGGTGAAGGTCGCGGTGGTGGCCGATCCGGGCGGCCACGGCGTCCACCCGACCGTCCGGGCCGCGGTCGAGCGCGCGGCGGCGGCGCTGCGGGACGCCGGGTACGACGTGTGCGAGGTGGCGGACGTCCCGCGGCTCGACGAGGCCCTGGAGGTGTGCGACCGGATCACCATGACGGAGTTCGCACCCAAGTGGCCCGCCGTACGCTCCCTGCTCGGCCCGGGCGGCGACCGCTACATCGAGCTGACGATGGCCCGCACCCCGCCCGCGACGGCCGCCGAGCTCATGGAGCTGATGGGGAGCTGGCTGGGCATCCGCCGCTCCTGGGCCGAATTCCTGGACGAGTACCCGCTGCTGCTCGGACCGGTGTTCACCGAACCGCCGGTCGAGCCGGGCATCGAGTCCCGGGACGCGGCCGGGTGGGAGCTGGTCCGCACGGCGATGCGGCTGTGCAAGGTGACCAGCTTCGCGGGGCTGCCGGCGGTGGCGGTGCCCACCGGCCTGGCCGACGGACTGCCGACCGGGGTGCAGCTCGTCGGGCGGGCGTTCCGGGAGGACCTCTGCCTGGAGGCGGCGCAGGCGGTCGAGGACCGGCTCGGGGTCCTCGCGCCGATCGACCCCCGGCCGTGAATCGACCCCCGGCCGTGAGGGGAGCAATGATGGCCCGGCGAGCGGGCTGGACTTCCTCAACTCGCCTGACAGTCATGCCTGGTTGACACCTGGTTGACGATTGAATGATGCCTGTGAGGCAATTCCCTCAACCTCGGCGGAACGCTCCGACCGCCCTGCCCGCCCGGTGCGTGCAGGGCGGTGGCGCACGAGGCGCGTGCCCGGCGCACTACCAGCGTGCACGGCGCACGACCCGGCCATAGGGGCGCGCGCTGTGCAGAGTCGCACACCGGGTCGATCAGAGCCGGGAAGCAGGTGTGCTCGAAACGGTGAATGCTTGACAAAGTTGGGTAAATCACCGGCGGACCCGGCGTATTCATGCTTCTCTGCTGCTGAATCTCCAGCCGGAATCCCTCCTTCCACGGTCGGCCGCGCCCAGGGCCGCACAGCCACGAACAGCCTCGCCATCGCCTAGGCCTACTCGGTGCTGCTCGGCGGGCGCGCACGGAGCTGAAACGCGGAGCCGAGCATGCTCACCACACTGCAGACCTCCTACACGGACACCCGCGCCGGTGACCTGGCCTGGTGCCTGGGCGGCGACCCGCTGCCCGCTCTCGCGGTCCGCGACCTGAGACTCGACGGAGGCGGCCACCCCGCCACGGCCGGCACCCTCCAGCTGCGACTGCTGGGCGCTTCGCACCAGGTGGTGATCGCCGCCGGCCCCGGCGAGTGCCTGGAGACCGTCGCCTGCCTGCCCGGCCGCCGCACCCCGCTGCCGGCCCGGGTGGCCAAGCAGGTCGGCGGCTGGGAGTACGAGTTCGCGGCCCGGATCGAGGCGCTGCTCCCGTACGACTTCGCGGCCCGCGCCCAGGAACTGCTGGCCCTGGTCGAGGGCCACCCGCGCGGCCTGGCCGGGGTGTTCCCGGGCGACCCGAGCGCCTTCACCGCGCTGGTCACCCAGGGCGGCGCCGACCGGCTGCTCTGGCGGACCTGGCACGCCTACCCGCAGGAGGGCCGGCTGGTCTGCACCCGCTCCTCGCTGGTGGTGTCCGGGGCATGACCGCCGGCCGCCCGACCAGGGTCACGGATCCCTCCATGGCCTATGAATCGCACGCAGGAACGATTCGTCAATCCGGCGTCCCGCACTGTCCGTCGAATGGGCGCAGCTATCCGTCCCGAACGTCCCCTAGCGTTTGTTCGTGATCAACCATCCGGCCGGTCCACCCGCCCGCTCGCGAGTGGACCTCGACGACGGCGCCCCACCCCGGCCCGGGCGGAGCCTCGCCCCCCTGCCCGCCCGCCGTCGGTCCCGGCTGCGCTCCCACCCCCGACTGGCCCGCCTCACCGTCCTGCTCGCCGCGTTCGTCTGTGCGGCCTGCGGACTCGTCTACGAACTCGAACTCGTGGCGCTCGGCGACTACCTGATCGGGGACGCGGTCACCCAAACCTCCGTCGTGCTCTCCGTCATGGTGTTCGCGATGGGCCTCGGCTCGCTCCTCGCCAAACGCCTCACCCGGCAGCCCGCCACCGCCTTCGCCCTGGTCGAATGCGCCCTCGCGCTCACCGGCGGCCTCTCCGTCCTCGCGCTCTACTCCTGCTGGGCCTGGATCGGCCGCTACCAGGCCGCCATGGTCGGCCTCACCTGCCTCATCGGCATCCTCATCGGCGCCGAGATCCCGCTCCTGATGACCCTCATCCAGCGGATCCGGCGCGAGGACGCCGGCCGCGCCGCCGCCGACCTCTTCGCCGCCGACTACGTGGGCGCGCTGATCGGCGGCCTCGCCTTCCCCTTCCTCATCCTCCCCGGCCTCGGGCCCGGCGACGGCGCCCTCGTCACCGGCGCCGTCAACGCCGTCGCCGGAGCCGCCGTCGTGCTCTGGCTCTTCCGCGAGGAACCCGCCCCCCGGATACGGCTCCTGCTCTGGGGCGGCTGCGCGCTCGTCCTCGCCCTGCTCGCCGCGGCCGCCGCCGGCTCCGGCGCCATCGAACGCGCCGCCCGGCACGCCCTCTACGGCGCCCAGGTCCGCTTCGCCGCCCGCAGCCACTCCCAGGAGATCGTGCTCACCGGCCCCGCCGAAGGCCCGCTCCGGCTCTACCTGAACGGCCGTCTCACCGTCTGCGGACCCGACGAGTACCGCGGCAACGAAGCCTTGGTCCACCCGGCGATGGCCGCCGGCCCGGACGCCCGCGTCCTGCTCCTCGGCGGCGGCGACGGCCTCGCCCTGCGCGAGGTGCTCCGGCACCGCGGCGTCCGCTCCGTCCGGCTCGTCGACGCCGACCCCGCACTCCCCCGGCTCGCCCGCACCGACCCCGGGCTCGCCGCCCTCACCGACCACTCCCTCGACGACCCGCGCGTCCACGCCACCGCCGCCGACCCGATGGCCTGGCTGCGCGGCGCCACGACCGGCGGACCGTACGACGTGGTGCTCGCCGACCTGCCCGCGCCCGCCGACGGCGGACCGGTCACCTTCCACTCCCAGGAGTTCTACGGCCTCGCCACCCGGCTGCTCTCCCCCGGCGGCCGCGTCGCCGTCCGGGCCGGCGGCGACCCGGGCGGCCTCTGGCCGATCGAGTCCGGCCTGCGCACGGCAGGGCTGCAGACCGTCCCGTACGCCGTCCAGGGCAGCGCCACCGCGAGCTGCCGCCCCGACCCGCCGGGCGCCGCCCAGACCTTCCTCCTCGCGGCCGCCGCCCGGCCCCCGCTCACCCTCGCCCCCGACGCCCCACCGCCCCGCGCCCTCACCCCCGACGCCCTCCGCGGCTCCGCCACCCGCCTCGCCGCCCTCCGCCCCGCCCACCCCCCGGCCGCCCTCACCCTGCTCGGCCCCCGCTGAACCGGGGGCGCGGGGCGGGACACCGGTGGTCCCGGGGAAGTCGGGTGGCGGTGGGTAGGGACCGGGCGGGGTCGGGTCGGTAGGCTCCCTGACATGGAGCATGAGGTTGTCGTCCCGATGCCCGCCGAGTTGGTGCGGCAGGCCTTGCAGGATCCGGCTCTGCTGGCCCGTAGCGTGCCGGGGCTGAGCACCGAACCGGCCGCGGTCGGCGCAGGGCCGGCGGAGGAGATCGGCGGCCGGCTGAAGCTGCGCATCGGCGGCTCCACCATCACGTACAAGGGCGTGCTGTCCCTGATCGAGGGACGCGAGGGCGTGCTGACCGTGTTCGCCGAGGGCCAGGAGGCCCGCGGCAGCGGCGAGGCGACCGCCACCGTCCGGGTCAGCGTCGCGGACGGCGCCGAGGACGGCACCGCGGTGGTCCGCTTCACCGGCGACCTGAGCGCCACCGGCCGGCTCACCGAGTTCGACGAGGAGACCCTCGACGCCGCCGGGCGCCGCCTGCTGGACCGGTTCGCCACCGCGCTCGCCTCCCCGGACGCCGAGCCCGAGCCGGAGAGCGAGAACGACGGCGAGGGCGACCCGGAGACCGGCAGCGAAGCCGAGGCCGGGACCGACGCCGGCGTGGTGTTCATCGAGGAGCACCAGGACCAGCCCGGCGACGACCTCGACGACGACCTGTCCGACCTGATCGCCTTCTCCGACGCCGACGCCGAGCGCTTCGGCCTGCCCACCGGCGGCGGCGACGAGGACGGGCCCGAGGAGGGCGTCGCCGAGGAGCTCCCCGCCGAGCCGCTCTTCGAGTACGAGGAGGAGCCGGCGGGCGGCGGCCCGGTGCGCCGCAGCATCGTCGGCCGCTCGGCCGAGGAGGTGGACCACGCGCCGCCGCGCGGGCGGTACGCCCCGGCGCTGCCGGCCCGCAGTGCCCGGGCCCGGGCGGCGTCCCGGTGGGGCGGCGAGGCCGGCGGGATCGTGGTGCCGGGTTCGGGCGGCCGCAGCGCGGTGCCGTGGGTGATCGGCGGCGGGGTCGCGCTGCTGGGTGGCGCCGTGGTGCTGGTCAGGGCCTTGCGTCGGCGCTGACCGGCGGGAGAGGGCCTAGACTGGACGCTCATGAGCAACGACCGCGACGCCCTGCTGGCACAGATCAAGGACAAGGCCGTCGTACACGGCAAGGTCACCCTTTCCTCCGGCAAGGAGGCCGACTACTACGTCGACCTGCGCCGGATCACGCTGGACGGCCAGGCCGCCCCGCTGGTCGGTCGGGTGATGCTGGACGCGACCTCGCACCTGGAGTACGACGCCGTCGGCGGTCTGACCCTGGGCGCCGACCCGGTGGCCGCCGCGATGCTGCACGCCGCCGCCGCGCGCGGGCGTGAGCTGGACGCCTTCGTGGTCCGCAAGGCGGGCAAGGCGCACGGCCTGCAGCGCCGGATCGAGGGCCCGGAGGTCAAGGGCCGCCGGGTGCTGGCGGTCGAGGACACCTCCACCACCGGTGGCTCGGTGCTGACCGCCGTCGAGGCGCTGCGCGAGGCGGGTGCCGAGGTGGTCGGCGTCGCAGTGATCGTGGAGCGCGGCGGCGCGGCCGCGGTCGAGGCGCAGGGCCTGCCGTACGTGACCGCCTACACCCTGGACGACCTGGGCCTCTGAGCCCGGCCGGACCTGACAGCACGAAGGGGCCGGGTCCTGTTTCACGTGAAACGTGAGACGGGACCCGGCCCCTTCGCGTGCACTGCGCGAAGCCCCGGTGCTCAGCCGCGCCGGTGGCGGCCGCCGCTCTGCACGGCGTCGGCCTCGGTGCTCTCCACGGCGCCGCCGGCCTTCCGCTTCTTGCGCTCGCGCAGGACCTCGATCAGGATCGGCGAGATCGAGAGCAGGACGATCAGCAGCACCGCCGGGATCAGGTACTTGTCGATCACCGGGGCGAGCGCGTCGCCGAAGAAGTAGCCGATCAGCAGCATGGACTCGGTCCAGAGCACGCCGCCGACGACGTTCCACAGGAAGAACGTCCGGGCGGGCATCTCCAGGGTGCCCGCGACCGGGTTGAGGAAGGTCCGGACGATCGGCATGAAGCGGGCCAGCACCACGGCCTTGCCGGGCCCGAACTTGTTGAAGTACTCCTCCGCCTTCATCACGTACTCGCGGCGGAAGATCTTCGACTCGGGCTTGTCGAACATCTTCGGCCCGACCTTGACCCCGATCAGGTGCCCGAGCTGGGCCCCCGCGACCGCGGCCACCGGGGCGCCGACGAGCAGGACGGCGATCGGCAGCTTGGCGCCGTCGCCGAGCACCGACGAGGCGGCGTTCGACGCCGCGACGCCGGCGATGATCAGCAGTGAGTCACCCGGGAAGAAGAAGCCGACCAGCAGGCCGGTCTCCGCGAAGATGATCGCGATCAGCCCGATGGCGCCGACGGACGAGATCAGTGATTTGGCGTCGAGAAGGTTGACGGCCAGCTGGTTGTAGTCCACGGCCGCAGGATAGCTGGCCGTTCTGTCCGGAGGCTTCGCCCGGCAGGTGTATCCGGTGTCCGCCGAACGTCGTAGGAGCGGGCCGTCCGCGTCGTCGCCGGCGACGGTCCGACTGGCGGGCTCCTGCTGACCTGCGGGCACGAGTCTGGGAGGATGGCACGGGCGTCCGGTCCGCAGCGGCACACCACCCTCATTGCCGTACCGCGGAGGTCGCTCGAACCTTGGTGCCGGAGAGCCACACCGCAGCGCCGCGCGTCGGCGGCCGGCACGGAGTCGTACCGAAGGCGTACACAGCGTCGGACAGCACCGTCCGTACGCCGCAACCCGACAGGAGCGGATCGAATGCCCATCGCAACTCCCGAGGTCTACAACGAGATGCTGGACCGGGCCAAGGCGGGCAAGTTCGCCTACCCGGCCATCAACGTCACCTCGTCGCAGACGCTGCACGCCGCACTGCGTGGTTTCGCCGAGGCCGAGAGCGACGGCATCATCCAGATCTCGACCGGTGGCGCGGAGTTCCTGGGCGGCCAGCACAACAAGGACATGGTGACCGGCGCCGTGGCGCTGGCCGAGTTCGCGCACATCGTCGCCGCCAAGTACGACATCACCGTCGCGCTGCACACCGACCACTGCCCGAAGGACAAGCTGGACGGCTACGTCCGCCCGCTGCTGGCGGTCTCCGCCGAGCGCGTGGCCAAGGGCCAGAACCCGCTGTTCCAGTCGCACATGTGGGACGGCTCGGCCGAGACCCTCGCCGACAACCTGGCGATCGCCCAGGAGCTGCTGGCCCAGGCCGCCGCCGCCAAGATCATCCTTGAGGTCGAGATCACCCCGACCGGCGGCGAGGAGGACGGCGTCACGCACGAGATCAACGACGAGCTGTACACCACCGTCAACGACGCCGTGCGCACCGCCGAGGCGCTGGGCCTGGGCGAGAAGGGCCGCTACCTGCTGGCCGCCTCGTTCGGCAACGTGCACGGCGTCTACAAGCCTGGCAACGTCGTGCTGAAGCCGGAGCTGCTGCGCGAGCTGCAGGACGCGATCGGCAAGCAGTACGGCAAGACCGACCCGTTCGACTTCGTCTTCCACGGCGGTTCGGGCTCGACCGCGGCGGAGATCGCCACCGCGCTGGAGAACGGCGTCGTGAAGATGAACCTGGACACCGACACCCAGTACGCCTTCACCCGCCCGGTCGTGGACCACATGTTCCGCAACTACGACGGCGTGCTGAAGGTCGACGGCGAGGTCGGCAAGAAGAACACCTACGACCCGCGCACCTGGGGCAAGCTCGCCGAGGCGGGCATGGCCGCCCGCGTGCTGGAGGCCGCGCAGCAGCTGCGCTCGGCCGGCAACCGCCTGAAGTGAGCCCGGTGGCCGGGCTGAGCCCGGCCACCGTGTGAACGCGGATGCGCCCCCCGGTGGACTTCACCGGGGGGCGCACCTGTGTTGTGGGTCTGCTGCCTCGGCAGCCGTGCGGGTCTACTGCTTCAGCTCCGCGTACGCCTCCGCGCTGCTGTCCTTCAGGAACTGCCAGCAGCGGGCCTCCTCCTCGGTGTCCTTGATCGCGCCGGCCGCCCGGGCGAGCCCCGCCAGGCAGCGCAGGAAGCCGCGGTTGCCGCGGTGCTCCCACGGCACGGGGCCGTGGCCCTTCCAGCCGTTGCGGCGCAGCGCGTCCAGGCCGCGGTGGTAGCCGGTGCGGGCGTAGGCGTAGGACTCGACGTAGCGGCCGGCCGCGTAGGCGTCGTCGGCGAGCATCGCCCAGGCGAGGCAGAAGGTCGGGAAGTCGGCGGCCACCTGGGTGGGTGAGGCCGATTCCTCCGCCAGCATGCGGTAGGGCTGCTCGTCCTCCGGGAGAAGGGTCGGGTCGGGGCCGTCGAGAAGATTCCGGTGAATCGCCATGCAGGCAGTCTGCCACCCGAGACGCCAGGGTCAACCGCCGTCCCGGGATCGGCGGCGGCCGCCGGGCGCCTGCATACCCGGTATGTGGACATTCACCCGTTCGCCATGTCAGGGTGTCGATCATGCCCGCAGCCAGATCCGCCGCCAGGAGCAGCAGTGCCCGCGGCCGCCGACGCCGCCGGCCGCCGCGCCGGCTCGGGCCCGGCATGCTCGCGGCGCTGGTCACGGCGGTGGCGGTGCTGGGCGGTACGGCGGTCGTGCTGACCCGCTCCTCGGACGCGCCCGACGGCGGGCCGACCGCCCAGGCGCGGATCGCCCCGCCGACCGAACAGGCCCCCTCGCCCGCCGGCCCGACACCGACCCCGACGCCGACCGACACCCCGAGCGAGCCCCCCGCCCCGCCCTCGCCGCCCGCCCCCACCACGCCCGACCCCGGCCCGGCCAAGGGCGCGGGCACCTTCAGCATCGCCGCCGCCACCGCCCAGCCGGTCGGACGCGGCACCGTGCGCCGCTACCGGGTGGAGGTCGAGGACGGCATAGGCATCGACGCCGCCTCCGCCGCCGCCCAGATCCACGGCTTCCTCGGCGACAAGCGCGGCTGGACCAACGACCGCAAGAACGGCTTCCAGCTGGTCGCCGGCGGCGGGTACGACTTCACCGTGAAGATCGCCTCGCCGGCCACCGTGGACCGGATCTGCGGCGCCTCCGGCCTGGACACCCACGGCGAGGTGAACTGCAACGTCGGCAACCAGGTGCTCGTCAACTCCAAGCGCTGGAACACCGGTTCACCGCAGTTCAGCGGCCCGCTCGACGAGTACCGGGCGCTGATCATCAACCACGAGGTCGGCCACCGGATAGGCCACGGGCACGAGACCTGCCCCGGCCCGGGCAAGCCGGCGCCCGCGATGATGCAGCAGATCTACGGGCTCAAGGGCTGCGAGCCGAACGCCTGGCCGTACTCGGAGAACGGCACCTACCTCAGCGGGCCGTCGGTGCCGTAGGACGCCCCCTGAAGCGCGGCTACCCGAGCACCGGCAGGTACTCCCGCAGGTCGCTGCGCTCGCCGGAGGCGGAGACCGCCGCCGCGTCCACCGCGGCCGCCCAGTCGGCCCGGCCGGTGGCCAGCCGGATCCAGGTCAGCGGGTCGGTCTCGACCACGTTCGGCGGGGTGCCCCGGGTGTGCCGGGGGCCCTCGACGGCCTGCACGACGGCGTACGGCGGGATCCGCAGCTCGACCGCGCCGCCCGGCGTGCGGTCGGCGAAGGCGTCGGCCAGCAGCCGGGTGACGGCGGCGACGGCCTGGCGGTCGTGCGGGAAGCCGTCGAGGCCGAGCGCGGCGGCCAGGTCGTCGGCGTGCACGACGGCCTCCACCAGCCTGGTCACCAGCATGTCGGCGAGTGTCATCGAGCCGAGCCGGATCTCGAACCGCCGTACCGGGTCGGCGGCTTCGGGCCGGTCCAGCAGGCCGGTCAGCGCGTCCGCCGCCCGGGTGAAGGCCTGCGCCACCGAGGCCGCGTCCCCGCCGAAGTCGCCGGCGGCCCTCGCCCGGGCCTGCTCGTCGAGCAGCGGCGCGACCGTGCCGACCGCGGCCACCCACCCCGGCAGGTCCAGCGGCGCCCGCCCCTCCAGCGGATCGTCGAGGTGCTCGGGGACGAAGTCGAGCTGGACGGCGAGGTGCGCGATCAGCTCGCGGACCGTCCACTCCCCCAGCCTGGTCGGCCGGGCCAACCACTGCTCGGCGTCCGGGCGTTCACAGAGCTGCCGGACGGCGTCGCGCAGCGCGCCGGTCTGCGCCGCGAGCGCGGTGCGCACCTTCTGCGGCTGGTAGGTACGGGGCTTGGGGGGCATGGCCCCCAACATACGCCGAGGGGCGGACGGCCCCGTCGGACCGTCCGCCCCTCGAACCGTGCGGGTCAGGCGAGCAAAGCCTCGATGACGCCGGTGTGGGCGTCCTTCAGCTCGGCCAGCGAGACGGTGAACTGGCCCTGGACGTCCAGGGATTCGCCGTCCACGACACCGATGCGGGTGGCCGGCAGGCCGCGCGCGGTGCACATGTCGTTGAACCGGAGCTCCTCGCTGCGCGGCACCGCCACGACGGCGCGGCCGGCCGACTCGGAGAACAGGAACACGAACGGGTCCGCGCCCTCGGGCACGATGATCCGCGCGCCGTGGCCGCCCTTGAGGCAGCTCTCCACGAGCGCCTGGCCGAGGCCGCCGTCGGAGAGGTCGTGCGCGGCGTCGATCATGCCGTCGCGCGAGGCGGCGATCAGGATGTCGCCGAGCAGCCGCTCGCGCTCCAGGTCGACCTTGGGCGGCAGACCACCGAGGTGGTCGTGGACCACCTGCGACCAGGCCGAGCCGCCGAGCTCGTCCGCGGTGTCGCCGAGCAGGTAGAGCAGCTGCCCCTCCTCGGCGAAGGCCGCCGGGGTGCGCCGGGTGACGTCGTCGATGACGCCGAGCACCGCGACCACCGGGGTCGGGTGGATGGCGACCTCGCCGGTCTGGTTGTACAGCGAGACGTTGCCGCCGGTGACCGGGGTGCCGAGCACCAGGCAGGCGTCGGCCAGGCCGCGGGTGGCCTCGGCGAACTGCCACATCACGTCCGGGTCCTCGGGGGAGCCGAAGTTGAGGCAGTCGGAGATCGCGAGCGGCTTGGCGCCGCCGGCCGCGACGTTGCGGTAGGCCTCGGCGAGGGCCAGCTGGGCGCCGGTGTACGGGTCCAGCTTGGTGTAGCGGCCGTTGCCGTCGGTGGCGACCGAGACGCCGAGGTTGGTCTCCTCGTCGATCCGGATCATGCCCGAGTCCTCGCCGACCGAGAGCACGGTGTTGCCGAGCACGTAGCGGTCGTACTGGTCGGTGATCCAGGACTTGGAGGCCTGGTTCGGGGAGCCGGCGACCTTCAGCAGGTCGGCCTTGAGGCCCTCGCCGGTGGTCGGGCGGGCCAGCCGCTCGCCGGTGGGGGCGTCGGCCTGCAGCGCGTCCTGCCAGCTCGGGCGGGCGTACGGGCGCTGGTAGGTCGGGCCCTCGTGGGCGACGGTGCGCGGCGGCACGTCGACGACGAGTTCGCCGTGCCAGAAGATCTCCAGGCGCTCGCCGTCGGTCACCTCACCGATGACGGTGGCGATGACGTCCCACTTCTCGCAGATCTCCAGGAAGCGGTCGACCTTGCCGGGCTCGACGATGGCGCACATGCGCTCCTGCGACTCGCTCATGAGGATCTCCTCGGGCGAGAGCGTGTTGTCGCGCAGCGGCACGGTGTCCAGCTCGACCCGCATGCCGCCGGAGCCGGCGCTCGCCAGCTCCGAGGTCGCGCAGGACAGGCCGGCGCCGCCCAGGTCCTGGATGCCCTTGACGAGCTTCTCCCGGAAGATCTCCAGGGTGCACTCGATCAGGAGCTTCTCCTGGAACGGGTCGCCGACCTGGACGGCCGGACGCTTGGTCGGCTTGCTGTCGTCGAAGGTCTCGGAGGCGAGCACGGAGACGCCGCCGATGCCGTCGCCGCCGGTGCGGGCTCCGTACAGGATGACCTTGTTGCCGGCGCCGGAGGCCTGCGCGAGGTGGATGTCCTCGTGCTTCATGACGCCCACGCACAGCGCGTTGACCAGCGGGTTGCCCTGGTAGCAGGAGTCGAAGACGACCTCGCCGCCGATGTTCGGCAGGCCCAGGCAGTTGCCGTAGCCGCCGATGCCCGCGACGATCCCGGGCAGCACGCGCCGGGTGTCCGGGTGGTCGGCCGCACCGAACCGCAGCGGGTCCATCACGGCGACCGGGCGGGCGCCCATCGCGAGGATGTCGCGCACGATGCCGCCGATGCCGGTGGCCGCGCCCTGGTAGGGCTCGATGTACGACGGGTGGTTGTGCGACTCGACCTTGAAGGTCACGGCGTAGCCCTGGCCGACGTCGACCACACCGGCGTTCTCGCCGATGCCGACGAGCATCGCGTCCGAGTCGGGCTTCTTGTCGCCGAACTGCTTCAGGTGGACCTTGCTGCTCTTGTACGAACAGTGCTCCGACCACATGACCGAGTACATCGCGAGTTCGGCGCCGGTCGGGCGGCGGCCGAGAATCTCGCGGATGCGCGTGTACTCGTCCTCCTTGAGGCCGAGTTCGGCCCAGGGCTGGGCGACGTCCGGGGTCTGCTCAGCGTTCTTGACGGTGTCGAGGCTCATCAGGCGTTCACCAGCTGCTTCAGGACGGAAGTGAAGAAGCCCAGGCCCTCGACGGTCGGACCGGTGAGCGGCTCCACGGCGTGCTCCGGGTGCGGCATCAGGCCGACGACATTGCCGGCGGCGTTGGTGATGCCGGCGATGTCGCGGTACGAACCGTTCGGGTTACCGTATCCGTCAGCGGCATCGCCGCGGGCCACGTAACGGGCCACCACCCGGCCCTCCGCCTCCAGTTGGTCCAGGACGCGCTCCTCGGCGACGAACCGGCCCTCGCCGTTCTTCAACGGAACGACGATTTCCTGGCCCGCCGAGTAATCCCGGGTCCAGGCGGTACCGGTGTTCTCGATGCGCAGCTTCTGGTCGCGGCAGACGAAGTGCAGCGAGTCGTTGCGGGTGAGCGCGCCGGGCAGCAGGTGCGATTCGCAGAGCACCTGGAAGCCGTTGCAGATACCGAGGACCGGCATTCCCAGCTTCGCCTGCTCGATGACGGTGTCCATCACGGGCGAGAAGCGGGAGATCGCGCCGCAGCGCAGATAGTCGCCGTAACTGAATCCGCCCGGCAGGACGACGGCGTCGACCTGGTGGAGATCCTTGTCACGGTGCCAGAGCGCGACCGGCTCGGCGCCGGCCAGGCGGACCGCGCGCTGGGCGTCACGGTCGTCGAGGGAGCCGGGGAAAGTGACGACGCCAACGCGGGTGGTCACTTCGCCGCCTCCTCGACGCGGACGGTGAAGTCCTCGATCACGGTGTTGGCGAGAAAGGTCTCGGCGGCTTCGCGGATACGGGCGAGCGCGGCGTCGTCGACCGGGCCCTCCACTTCCAGCTCGAAACGCTTGCCCTGGCGGACGTCGGCGATCCCGGTGAATCCGAGACGGGGCAGTGCACGCTGCACCGCCTGGCCCTGGGGGTCGAGGATCTCCGGCTTGAGCATGACGTCGACTACGACGCGTGCCACTGGCACTCCCGGTGGTGTCTTCGGTGAGGCGGGGGAACTCCAGACTACCGGGGGTTTCGGGCGGGATTGCTGGCCGGGGCAGGCGACGCGCGTAGACCCGAGACCCTTACGCGGCAAGGGATCCACGCCCGTGAACCCCCGGCGGGGCCGCGCGGTTTCCACGGATTCGGCCCCCGAAACGAGAACACCCGAAGAACACCCGAATACGGCACTCCGGGACAGATCGACCCGTCCCGCACTCCGGTATCCGGCACTCCGGCGAAGACACGTGAATATCCGGAAAAGAATGCCGGACTCTTCGATTTCGACCCCCTTCGGGTGCAGAATAGGGCCACCTGTCGCGGCAAGTGCTGCGTATCCGGCGGGCCACCAGGCCTGCCCGTATGCGCTTGCGCGAGTGGTGCACATCAGGCCCCCGGACGCACCCCGCGGACCGGCGGCCGAATTGCCCGAGAGGATTGACACCCATGGCTCAGCGTGTAGTTGTCACGCTCTCCGACGACCTGGACGGCGGCGCCGCGGCGGAAACCGTCCACTTCGGCGTCGACGGGAAGTCGTACGAGATCGACCTGTCCGTGGACAACGCGGAAAAGCTGCGGGAGGCCCTCGCTCCGTTCGTCGCGGCCGGCCGCCGCCAGAGCCGCACCGGAAAGTCCTTCCGCCGCACCGCGCTCACCCCGGACCCGGCCGCGGTGCGCGCCTGGGCCCTGTCGCGCGGCATGGAGCTGCCGGCCCGCGGACGCATCCCCAAGCACGTGTACGAGCAGTTCGCCGAGGCGAACTGACCGCCCCGGGCACCCCGGTCGCCCCGCCCGCCTGGACCGAAAGGGTGGGGCGACCACCCCGAACGATGCTGTAGAGTAATCCTCGTCGCCGCAACGGAGAGATCCGAAGAGGCGGCGGGTGCCCCACCAGGCACCGTGCGGACGTGGCTCAGTTGGTAGAGCATCACCTTGCCAAGGTGAGGGTCGCGAGTTCGAATCTCGTCGTCCGCTCGCAGTGTGCGAGCACAGCACAACTCCATAGTTAGACCTGCGGACGTGGCTCAGTTGGTAGAGCATCACCTTGCCAAGGTGAGGGTCGCGAGTTCGAATCTCGTCGTCCGCTCCAGAACGAAAGGCCCCCTCGATCGAGGGGGCCTTTCGGCATTCCCGCGCCACCTTGATCCCGGGCCCATGACATTTGTCATCGCCGACCCGTGGATCTCCACCGCCGGTTCATGACGGCGCGCACTGCCCGCCCGACCGGGGAGGCGGAAGGCTTGAGCCATGGAAACGAGCCAGCCCCTGCGCCCCGGCGACAGCGTGATCGAGGTCACCGACCTGCACCGCCACTACGGCACCGGCACCACCGGCTACCACGCCGTCCGAGGCATCGACCTGACCGTCGGCCGCGGTGAGCTGTTCGCCCTGCTCGGCACCAACGGGGCGGGCAAGACCTCCGCCATGGAGCTCATCGAGGGCCTGGCCGCCCCGTCCGGCGGCACCGTCCGGGTGCTCGGCCACGACCCCCACCGGGAGCGCGCCGCCGTCCGCCCGCGGATCGGCATCATGCTCCAGGAGGGCGGCTTCCCCGGCGACCTCACCATCGCCGAGACCGGCCGCAGCTGGGCCGGCATGACCAGCGGCGCCCGCCCGGTCGACGAGGCCCTGGAGCTGGTCGGCCTCGGCCACCGCCGCGACGTCCGCGTCAAGCAGCTGTCCGGCGGCGAGCGGCGCCGGCTCGACCTCGCGATGGCCCTGCTCGGCCGCCCCGAGGTGCTCTTCCTGGACGAGCCCAGCACCGGCCTCGACCCCGAGGCGCGCGCCGCCGTCTGGCGGCTGGTCCGCGAACTGCGCGCCCAGGGCACCACCGTGCTGCTCACCACGCACTACCTGGAGGAGGCCGAGGAGCTCGCCGACCGGCTGGCCATCATGCACGGCGGCCGGGTCGTCACCACCGGCACCGTCGCCGAGGTGATCGCCGGCCGGCCCTCCCGGATCAGCTTCGACCTCCCCGAGTTCACCGGGACCGCGCTGCCGGTCCTCGCCGGGGCCGAGATCGCCGTCGACGGCCGCAAGGTCACCGTGCAGACCGGCGGCCTCCAGCGCACCCTCTTCGAACTGCTCGGCTGGGCCCAGCAGCACGGGATCGCGCTCGGCTCCCTGGACGCCCGCAGCGCCTCGCTGGAGGAGGCCTTCCTCGCCATCGCCTCCGAGGCCGCCCACCAGGCCCCGCCCCAGTCGCCCGCCGCCCCCACCGCCCGCACCGCCCGCCGCCGCCTGATCGGATCCGCCCGATGACCACCGCCACCGCCGCCAAGACCGCCGCCGGCCCGCAGAGCACCACCGCCCGCCGACTGCTCTCCCTCGGCCGCGCCGAGGCCACCCTGCTGCTGCGCAACCGGGCCGCCCTGTTCACCGCGCTGCTGCTGCCGCTGCTGCTGATCGCCGGCCGGCGCAACATGCTCAAGCAGCAGGCCGAGTCCCACCCCGGACTGGACGTCGACACGCTGCTGATCACCGGCACCATCGGCGGCATCCTCGCCTTCGTCGTCTACTACAACCTGACCGCCGCGTACGTCGCCCGCCGCAACGAGCTGGTGCTCAAGCGGCTGCGCACCGGCGAGGCCCGGGACATCGAGATCCTGGCCGGCACGGCGGTGCCCTCGGTGAGCCTCGCCCTGATGATGTGCGCCGTGGTCGGCGTCGGCGCAGCCGCCCTCCTCAAGCTCAGCACGCCGGTGAACCCGCTGCTGCTGGCCGTCGGGCTGGTCCTGAGCATCGCCGTCTTCATCGCACTGGCCGCCATCTCCAGCGCCTTCACCAAGACCGTCGAGACCGCCGGCATCACCACCCTCCCGGTGCTGCTGGTCTCCCAGTTCGGCTCCGGCCTGCTCATCCCGCTGGAGATCATGCCCCCCGGGCTGGCCGACTTCTGCCGCCTGCTGCCCACCACCCCGGCCTTCCAGCTGATCCGGATCGGCTGGACCGGCAGCGACGGCTCGGCCGCCGCCACCGGCTTCGCCGGCACCTGGTCCACCGCCGCCCCGCACCTGGTGACCGGCGCCGTCTGGCTCGGCCTGGCGGTCTGGGGCGCGGTGCGCTACTTCCGCTGGGAGTCGCGCCGCTGACGCCCCGGCGGGCGCCCTCTCTGGAAGTGCGAAGGTCAGACCCCCGTTCCGCCTCTGATATGAAGGTAGCGACACGATCTTGATCGATACGGGGAGCGATTCGATGGCCGTCCAGGGGCCGGTTCGCAGATGGAAGGGCTTCGGCAAGCCCCAACGCGCCGAGCTGTACTTCCGCTGGTCGCTCTACATGGTGGCCTGGTGCATCGTTCCGGTGAACCTGGTGCTCAGCGCCTCCTCCGTCGCGAACCTCGACCGGTCGGTCGGCGCCGTCCGGGTCACCCTGGTCGTCTCGCTCGCGTCCACCCTGCTCTGCCTCCGGGCGTTCCGCACCTCGCTCGACCACTACCTGCACCGCCCCGCCGAGCACCTGCGCTGGCTGATCGTCAACAGCGCGCTCTCGGTCGCCGGTTCCTGGGCCGTCCTGCTGCTGGGCCCGTCCGCCGCCGAATCCGGGCAGCCCGGAGGAACGCCGTTCACCGCGGCGATCGCCATCGCCATGCTGTGCGCCGCCATCGGTCCGATCAGCGTGGGCCTGCCCCTGCGCCAGGTCTTCCCCGCCGGACTCGGCCTGATCCTGCTGACCGCCCCGGCGATGCTGCTGACCGGGGTGAGCCCCGCCACCACGGCCGGACTGGCGGTCGGGGCGGCGATCAGCCTGACCGCCCTCGTCGGCACCTGCCGCAGCTTCGCCTGGGTGACCGCGATCATCTGGGAACTGGAGACCGCCCGCGAGGCCCAGTCCCGGCTGGCCGTCGCCGAGGAGCGGCTGCGGTTCTCCCGCGACCTGCACGACGTGATGGGCCGCAACCTCACCACCATCGCGCTCAAGAGCGAACTCGCCGTCCAGTTCGCCCGCCGCGGGCGCCCGGAGGCCGCCGACCAGATGGCCGAGGTGCAGCGGATCGCCCAGGAGTCGCAGCGCGAGGTCCGGGACGTCATCCGCGGCTACCGCACCGCCGACCTGCACGCCGAGGCGATCGGCGCCCGCGCGGTGCTCCGCAGCGCCGACGTCGCCTGCGAGATCGACCTCGGCGAGAACGCCGACCAACTGCCGCCGCCGATCCAGTCGGTGCTCGGCTGGGTGATCCGCGAGGCCACCACCAACGTGCTGCGGCACAGCGAGGCCGCCCACTGCCTGATCCGGCTGGACCTCCAGGACGGCCGCGCCGTCCTGGAGCTGGAGAATGACGGGGTGCCCGCCGTCCCGCTCCCCTCGCTGGGCGGCGGCACCGGACTGCGCGGCCTGCGCGAACGGCTGGCCGCCCACGACGGCGAACTGACCATCCCCGAGACCGCCCAGGGCACCTTCCGGATGCTCGCCGCCGTACCGCTCTGACCCGCACCCACCGACGGAGGACCGCCCGATGACCGACCCCGCACCCGTGCGCGTCCTGCTCGCCGACGACGAGCACCTGATCCGGGGCGCGCTGGCCGCGCTGCTCTCCCTGGAGGAGGACATCACCGTGGTCGCCGAGGCCGGCTCCGGGCCGGAGGCGCTGGCGATGGCGCAGGCCCACCGCCCGGACGTCGCGGTGCTGGACCTCCAGATGCCCGGCAAGGACGGCATCGAGGTGGCCACCGAACTGCGCCGGCTGCTGCCGGACTGCCGCTGCATGATCGTCACCGGCCACGGCCGCCCCGGCTACCTCAAGCGGGCGCTGGAGGTCGGGGTGCGCGGCTTCCTGCCGAAGACCGTCTCGGCGGCCGACCTGGCCGGCATCATCCGGACCGTCCGGGCCGGCGGCCGGTACGTGGACCCGGAGCTGGCCGCGGACGCGATCAGCGCGGGCGAGACCCCGCTCACCCCGCGCGAGACGGACGTCCTGGAACTGGCCGCCGACGGCACCTCGATCACCGAGATCGCCGAACGGGCGGCGCTGTCCCCCGGCACCGTCCGCAACTACCTGTCCTCGGCGGCCGGGAAGCTGGGCGCCGAGAACCGGCACGCGGCGGTGCGGATCGCCCGCGAGCACGGCTGGATCTAGGCCGATCCAGATCGGTCCAGGACCGGGCACCGGCTCGCGGGCGGCCGGGCGTCAGGCCCAGGCGGTGCCGGTCAGCCGCTCGTACACCTCGATGTACTTGGCGCGGGTCTGCTCGACCAGCTCTGCCGGCAGCTCCGGCGGCGGCTGCTCGCTGTAGCGGTCCCAGCCGGAGGCCGGGGAGACCAGCCAGTCTCGGATCAGCTGCTTGTCGAAGGACGGCTGCGAGCGGCCGGGCTGCCACTCGTCGGCCGGCCAGTACCGGGAGGAGTCCGGGGTGAGCACCTCGTCGCCGATCAGCAGCTCGCCGTCCAGCAGGCCGAACTCGAACTTGGTGTCGGCCAGGATGATGCCGCGGTCGCGGGCGATGTCCCGGGCCCGGCCGTAGACGTCCAGGGTGGTGCGGCGCAGCTGGGCGGCCAGGTCGGCGCCGATCCGGCGGGCGGTCTCCTCGTAGGAGACGTTCTCGTCGTGCTCGCCGACCTCGGCCTTGAGCGCCGGGGTGTAGATCGGGGCGGGCAGCTCGGAGCTGTTCTCCAGGCCCTCCGGCAGGGCGATGCCGCAGACCGTGCGGTTCTCCTGGTACTCGGCCAGGCCGGAGCCGGCCAGGTAGCCGCGGGCGACCGCCTCGACCGGGACCATGTCCAGGCTGCGGCAGATCAGCGTGCGGCCCTTCCAGTCGGCGGGGGCGCCGGACGGGACCTCGGTGGAGATCACGTGGTTGGGGACGATGTCGGCGATCCGCTCGAACCACCACAGGGACAGCTGGGTGAGGACGCGACCCTTGTCGGGGATCTCGTTCGGCAGCACCCAGTCGTGGGCGGACATCCGGTCGCTGGCGACCATGACCAGCTCGCCCGACTCGGTCCGGTAGAGGTCGCGCACCTTGCCGGTGTGCAGGTGGACCAGGCCGGGCACCTGGACCGGCTCGGGCTTGGTGACAAATCCGCTCAAGGTGTCTCAGTCCTCAGGGGTCGTTCGCGGGCGTGGGGCGCGCGAAAGGGGAGGTCACTGCCCCCGCAGTCTTTCACGAACCCCCGAGACCCCGTTTCTGGCCGAGGGCGGCCCCGCTCCGGCCGAGGGCGGCACCGTTCTTGCCGGGGGCGGGCTCGTTCTTGCCGAGGCGGTCGAGCAGGTTCGCGGTGGCCCGCTGGATCCGCTCGTCGGTGAGGCCGGGGCGGCCCAGCGCGGGCGACCAGGCGAAGGTGCCGGCCGCGAACACGTACGCGCCGCTGGGCGCCCGGTACAGCGAGGTCTCCTGGTAGCGGGTGCGGCCGCCGAGGTCCTGGTACGGCGAGTGCGCGAGCAGCACCCGCTCGGTGTGCTCGGGCAGCGCCACCTTGGGGTAGTAGCGGTCGGCCTCGCCGGCGACCAGGCCGGGCAGTTCGTCGCCCTCCTGCAGGCCCGTACCGTCCCAGAGCCAGTGCGCGGTGTGCCGGGCGATCAGCGGGACGGGCGCGGCGACCCGGCCCGAGTACTGCAGGCCGAGCACCTGCTGCTCGGGCTCGCCGGCGTCCCGCCACAGCGCGCTGGCCGAACCGGGCACCCCGACGGCCGGGCTGCCCGGCTGGACCTTCTGCCGCTTGCGGCAGTTGAGCAGCCGGTTGGGTTCGCCGGAGGCGGCGGCGGTCAGCTCGACCCGCCAGTACATGGTGTTGGCGGACAGGAACACCAGCGAGGTGCCGTCGTCCCTGGCCTGCTCGACGGCCCGGCGCATCGGCTCGGACCAGTACTCGTCGTGGCCCGGGAAGATCAGCGCCCGGTGCCGCCCCGGGTCGACCAGGCCCGCGTGCAGGTCGGTGGCGGTGGCGTAGGAGAGGTCGTAGCCGTAGCGCTCGGCCCAGCGGATGAAGTCGTACGCGTGGCCGACGTGCAGCGGCAGCCCGGCGGTGGCGTGCGGGCGGTCGAAGGAGACCGTGACGGCCGCCTCCGGCTCGCCGACCAGGCCGCCCAGACCATCCCAGGCGTGGTAGAGGCTGGCGCCGCTGCGGCCGTCCTCGGGGAACAGGTTGTAGGCCTGCCAGGTCACGTCCGGGACCACCAGGAGCAGTTCGGCGGCGTGCTCCCGGTCCTCGAAGTCCCGGACGGTGAACGGGATGTGGCTGCGGTGCAGCATGTCCGCGGTGGTCAGCACGGCGACGTACGCGCCGGGCTTCCAGTGCACCGGGATCTGCAACCGCCAGGAGTGCCACCAGTGGTGGCAGGAGACCGTCCGCTCGACCACCAGCGGGGCGGGCTGGGCCAGCCCGGCGATCAGCGGGCTGGACGTCATGTGGCGGGCGCCGTCGCCGCCGTAGTGGCCGATCCGCCAGACGTCCACGGTGAACTCGCGGGGCGGGTTGACGGTGACCCGGAAGTCCACCGAACCGCCGGGGCGGATCACCCCGGCCGAGGCGAAGCCCTTGATCTGCTGGTCCACGTCGTTGGCGCTCTGCGGGGTGCCGACCGGCGGCTTGGGCCGGGCGCCGACCGCCAGCGGCCGCTGGCCGGGCGCGTTCACCGAGACGTACCAGGGGACGGCGCCCTCGGCGCCGGCCAGGTACTGGTCCGGGCTGCGCAGCCAGGGCAGCGGGCCCTGGCCGAAGGGGTCGGAGACGCTGTAAGCGTGCGTTCCGGACTCCCAGCGGCGGTTGAGTTCCGTGCCCACGCGCCCCTCCCAGGTGCACTTCCGCCCGGTTGGCACGTGCCCCCCGGATGTGCGTGCGGTCTAATACACCACAGAGTGCTGGCGCTCCGTCACCCTGTGGTCGCAATTGGTGCCGGGAATCTCACGCCCTCCCCCGGCCGGGCCTCCGGCCTGCGAAGACGGCCGCCCGCCGGTCGGTTTGGGGGCGCGCGCCGGAGCGCCGAGCGCCGCCTGTCCGGCTCACAACCGGACGGGTTTCTCCAGACGGACGTCGGCGGCGTCCAGCCAGGCCCGCAGCGGGCCGTCCTGGCCCTGCTCGACGGCCTGGGCGACCGGCCCGGCCAGGTCGGTACGGCGGATCCCGCCCAGCAGCAGCACCGGACCGTCCAGCCAGTCCAGGCCGGGCGCGCCGCCCGCGGTGTCCACGGCGGCGCAGCAGACCATCGCGGTGACGTGGTCGACCAGCAGGTCACGGCCGCTGCGGGCGGTTTCGAGCAGCGGGGCCGGGGCGGTCGTGCGGGCCAGCTGGGCGGCCAGCGCGGCGGCCAGCTGCTCCCCCTCGCCCTCGGCGAGCCGGACCAGCAGCCGGGTGAGCGTCGGGGAGCCGGGGCGGGCCTGCGGGGCGAGCCGGTCCAGGGCGGTCTGGAGGGCGGCAGCACGGGCCCGCCAGCCGGCGTCCACCACGTCGGCCGGGTAGTCGGTCCACTCCAGCTCGTGCCAGGCGCCGGCGGCCGGGCTGCCGAAGAACAGCTCGGCGGCGAGCCGGGAGACCGCCCGGTCGACGGTGCCGGGCTCCTCCAGCAGGTCGCAGGCGGGGCGGTCGCCGAGCCGGGTGCCGTAGCCGTCGGCCAGGCGGTCGCGCCGGGACAGCTCGGTGAGGGCGGAGACGACGCCGGCGTTGAGGTGGGCGGGGTGGCGGCCGAGCCGCCAGGCGGGCAGCGCGACCCGGGTGAGCAGCCGGTCCCAGCCCGCGTAGGCCAGGCCGACCTGCTCCTGGGCGGCGATCCGCAGGCCGTAGTCGACCGTCCTGGCCTGCTCGGAGGCCCAGCTCGCGACGGAGCGCTCCAGCTCGGCGGCGTGGCCGCGGCAGGCACCGAGCAGCCGACAGGTGATCCCGCGGGTGATCCGCTCGGCGAGCGCGGCCGGACCGCGGCGCTCCGGCCGGGGCGGGCCCGCCAGGGTGCCGCCGCCGAGGCCGGGGGCGGCATGGCCGGAGTCCAAGCTGGCGTCCAGGCTGCGCAGGAAGCGGCGGGCGGCGGCGATCTCCGGGTCGGCGGAGGCGGCGGTGCCGGCCACCACGGGGGCGAGCAGGGCGCGCAGTTCGCCGGCCCGCATCCACCACAGGAAGGGCGAGCCGATCACCAGGACCGGGCCGGGCGGCTCGGGGTGCGGCCGGAACGGGCGGGCCCGCCGAGCCTGCGGCACGTCCTCCAGCCAGCTGTCGCAGTCCGGGGTGAGGGCCACCGCGGAGGGCGCGGGCACGTCCAGCCGGTCGGCGAGTTCGTCGATCAGCCGGTACAGCTCGGGCGCCTCGACGCGTTTCAGCGGGACGGCCGGGGTCCGGGGCGGGACGGCCCGGTGGTAGGCGCGGGCGGTCAGCCCGGCCACCAGGAGGGTCAGCGCGGCCACCGCGCAGACCGCCCAGCGGGCGGCGTCCCACCCGGCGGCGTCGGAGGAGCCGGGTGCGCCGATCCGCCCGGTGAACCGGCCCGCGAGCAGGACCACCGCGACGGCGGCGGGCATGACGGCGGCGGCCAGGGCGAGACCTCGGACCCGCAGGACCGCCTGGGCGTGAGCGCGCGCGGTGTCGACTGCGGCCATACGGTGCGGCACCCCCTTCGGAGCCCTCGGGCGCCCGGCGACGGGCCCTGAGCCGACTCGAAACGATCAGTTCCGACCGGGAAGCGGAGGCGTCCGATCCCCGGTAGTGCATGCTGTGTGGCGCTTCTGCCATGTTCGACGCACCGGCCCGGGTGGGTGTTCCGGATCGCCCCGGTTTCCACTCGTCCCGGTGACACCGCCCGGATTCCGGACGGTCACGACCGGTCCGGTGCGAAGCACCCGGGCACCCGCCCGGCCGGACGCCGTCCAGCATCCCCCCGTGGGAACACCGCTACCCGGCGGCGACCCCGGCGCACGGCCACGTCGCACTGCGATCCAGCGCACCATAAGGCCGGGCGCCCGGCTACGTCAGCCGGATGCGGGTGCTGTCACCCGATGGGCTGGAATCCGACCGCCGAACGGTGCGCCGGCCCCCGGAGTCACTCCCGCCCCGGAAACGCCGCAGGGCGCTGCGTCCATGGGGGGAAATCCCATGGTGCGCGGCGCCCTGCGGGCGGAGGCGGGGCAGGGCCTACTCGGTGGCTGCCTTCAGGGCGATGTCGGTGCGGTGCTGGCCGCCCTTGAGGGTGATCCGGTCCACGGCGGCGTACGCGCGGTCGCGCGCCTCCACCAGGTCGGCGCCGGTCGCGGTGACCGACAGGACGCGGCCGCCGGCGCTCAGCACCCGGCCGTCCTCGTCGGCCCTGGTACCGGCGTGCAGGACGAACGCGGTGCCGTCGGCCTCGGCCTCGGCCAGGCCCTCGATCGGGTCACCGGTGCGCGGCGCGGCCGGGTAACCCTCGGAGGCGACGACCACGGTGACGGCCGCGCCCTCGTCCCAGCGCAGCGGCTCCAGCTGGTCCAGGGTGCCGGTGGCGGCGGCCAGCAGGACGGCGGCCAGCGGGGTGCGCAGCCGGGCCAGCACGACCTGGGTCTCCGGGTCGCCGAAGCGGGCGTTGAACTCGATCACCCGGGTGCCGCGCGAGGTGAGCGCGAGGCCCGCGTACAGCAGGCCGGAGAACTCGGTGCCCCGGCGGCGCAGCTCGTCGACGGTCGGCTGCAGGACGCTCTGCTGGACCTCCTCGACCAGCCCGGCGGGCGCCCACGGCAGCGGCGAGTAGGCCCCCATGCCGCCGGTGTTGGGGCCCTCGTCGCCGTCCAGCGCGCGCTTGAAGTCCTGCGCGGGCTGGAGCGGGACGACGGTGGTGCCGTCGGTGATCGCGAACAGCGACACCTCGGGGCCGTCCAGGTACTCCTCGATGACCACGCGCTCGCAGGAGGCGGCGTGCTCCAGCGCGGCCGCGCGGTCGGAGGTGACCACCACGCCCTTGCCGGCGGCCAGGCCGTCGTCCTTGACCACGTACGGTGCGCCGAAGGCGTCCAGCGCCTCGGCGGCCTCGGCCGGGGTGGTGCAGACGTAGGAGCGGGCGGTGGGCACGCCGGCCCCGGCCATCACGTCCTTCGCGAAGGCCTTGGAGCCTTCCAGTTGGGCGGCTTCGGCGGACGGGCCGAACACCGGGATGCCGACCGCGCGCACGGCGTCGGAGACGCCCGCGACCAGCGGGGCCTCCGGGCCGACGACGACCAGGGCGGCGCCGAGCCGCACGGCCAGGTCGGCGACCTGCGCGCCGTTCAGCTGGTCGACCGGGTGGACCGTCGCCACCTGCGCGATCCCGGCGTTGCCCGGGGCACAGTGCAGCTCGGAGACAGCGGGATCTTGGGACAGAGAGCGGCACAGGGCGTGTTCGCGGGCGCCGCCGCCGATGACGAGGACCTTCACGCTTGGCAAGGGTAGTCGGTGGCCAGTTCCGGCCGCTCTCCGGTCCCGTCCGATCCTCCAGTCGGGGAGGTCCGTACGCCGAGGATGTCGGAGAAACCTCCAACTCGGACCGGCTCGGTGCGCACCGGGTGCCCGAGTCAGGACGGCGGGTCACCGGACCCTCCCTCGGACGGGTGAAATCTCGCCGCCCCCCGCATCCCTTCCACCTCGGGCTCCGGTGGCCGAATCCGGTAACGATCACCGGGGAAGCGACCCCATGGTCAGCCATTTGGCGGTAAGAAGTGCTGTTGGACAACCAACGGCAGACGCCGCGTCAGCCGATGGACCGCCAGACCGCCAGACCCAGCAGTCCGCCCGCCACAGGGAGCCCCACAGGTGAGCCAGCCGGAAATGCAGCCCGAGGAGAGTGCCTGGGGCAAGGAGATCGGCGAGGAGGACCCGCCCGCCGCGACCATCGCCCGCCAGGCGTCCACCCGCCGACGGACCGATCTGAGCACTCGACAGTTCCCCCTCGGGGACTGGGGCGAGCCGGCCGAGCGCCTGGAGGAGCTGTACCGCTGGTCCGAGGAGCGGGCGGTCGAGGCGATCGAGTGGTACCGCAAGGACCGGATCTGGAAGCGCCGCTGGGCGCGCCTGCTGCGGTTCGGCACGGCCGGCTTCGCGGTGGGCGGGGTGACCGCGCCGCTGGTCGACCTGACCGGCGCGGTCTCGCACGGCACCAGCTGGGGCTACGTCGGCCTGGCCCTCGCCGCCGCCTGCTACGGCACCGACCGGGTGTTCGGCCTCACCTCCGGCTGGATGCGTGACGTCAGCACCGCGCAGGCGCTGCAACGCCGGCTGGAGGCCTTCCAGTTCGACTGGGCGTCGGAGTGCGTGCGCGAGGTGCTCGGCCCGACCGAGGGCACCGCGGGCGAAGCCGCCGAGCGCTGCCTCGGCGTGCTGCGCCGGTTCTGCGAGGACGTCTCGGACATGGTCCGCACCGAGACCTCGGAGTGGATGCTGGAGTTCCGCGCGTCCATGACCCAGCTGCCCACCCAGGCCCCGGGCACCTGGGGCGGGCGCAGCGAGAGCGGGGTGGGCGCCCAGGTGCGGGTGCTGCCGCCGCCGGGCACCCGGCCCACCATGCCGCGCCAGCGGCCGCCGGAGGGGCCGCTGCGGTAGCGGGCGGGCTGATGCGGCGGGCGGCGCCTCGGGCGGAAGGCGGCCGGGCGCCTCAGGCGAAGACCACCATCGAGCCCTGGGCGAGGCTGCGGGTCGCCGCCGCGTACAGGCCCGCCCAGGCGTGCCGCTCGCGGGCGAAGGGGTGCAGGTCGTCCAGCGGCGGCCCGAACGGCTGCTCCAGGCCGGTCGGGCCGAGCGGCCGGGTCGGGCCCGGCGGGTTGAGCGGGTCGAGGCCCAGCGCCGGGGCGACGGCCTGCAGTTCGCGCAGCAGCCCGTGGCTGGAGCCGAGCGGACCACCGGAGGCGAGCAGTGCGTCGTCCACCAGCGGCGCCGGGAACTCTATCGGCACGTAGGCGCCCGCGTGGTCGAAGTGCCAGACCAGGTGCGACTGTTCGGCGCTGCTCTCGAACATCTCCAGCAGCTGCTCGTAGTCGCCGCCGAGCGAGTCCACCGGCGTGATGTCCAGCCCGGTGAGGCCCAGCAGGTAGGCGCGGCGCAGGAAGTGCAGCGAGTCGTAGTCGAAGGCGGCTATCGGCTCGACCGCCCCGCTCAGCCCCGGCACGTACTGGTAGACCGGCACCTCGGGCAGCCCGCGGGAGGCCAACACCGAGTTGTAGAGGGCGAGATCGTCCCTGAAGGGATTGTCGGGGCTGTGGCTCAGCACGTCCACGAGCGGGACGAGCCAGAGGTCGCAGGCCATGGCCGGCAGTTCCTCTCCGGGCGGCGGGGTCGCCCGCAGGACGGGACGACGACGGGGGCGGGGTCGGTACCCGGACGGCCGTTGTGCGGGACGCCCGGTTCGACGACCGCCCACCCTACCGGCCCGGGGCGGGGCGCGGGTCGGGCCGTCCCTGCGGTGCGTCCGGGGGCGGTTCGGGCAGCCGCCGGCCGAACCGGCCGTACGGCACCGAGCGCGGCTGCGGCACCAGGCCGAGGCCCAGCCCGAGTTCGCGGCCGAGCTCCCGGCCGAGCTCCCGGCCGACCTCCTCGCCCGGCCGGCGTCGGCCCCTCCCGACCTGGTCGAACGCCTGGCCGGGAACCGGTTCGGCCGCCACCGACGGGACTTCGGCGGACGGGGCCGGCGGCACGGGCTCGCCGCCCAGGAACCCGCCGCCGGGCCCGCCGCCATCGGGCTCGCCGTCCAGGGGTTCGCTATTCAGGAGTTCGCTGTCCAGAGGCTCGCCGTCCAGCGGCTCGTCGTCCAGGGGTTCGTCGTCCAGGGGTTCGGTGAGCAGCCCCAGCACCGTCACCGACTCCAGCGGCCGCCCGGCCAGCCCGGCCAGCAGCCGGGCGGTGTACAGGTTGTACTCGCAGATGATCCGGTGCGCGCCGACCAGGTCCCGCGCGCCGATGGCGTCGACCAGGTCGAGGTGGCGGTCCCAGCAGATCTCGGCCAGGACGGGCAGCTCCCGCAAGTAGGGCGCGGCGAACATCCACGACTGCACCCGCAGCCAGTCCAGGTAGTCGCCGATCCGGCGGTTGCCGATCAGCGCGGCGACCTCCTGCCAGAACCGGCGGTCGCAGCCCACCATCACATCCAGGTTCCCGGCCCGGGCGGCCCGGACCGCCGCGTCGGCCCGGCGGCGCAGCGAGGGCAGCCTGGCGAGGTCCGGCAGCGCCCGGCGGGCGGAGAACTGGCGGTAGTAGCTGTCGGTGACCAGCACCCGGGACTCGAAGATCTCCAGGAAGTCGTCCCAGCCCAGCTCGGGCACGGTGAACCCGCGGTGGTGCTCGGCCCGCAGCAGGCCCTGCGCACCGAGGTCGACCAGCGCCTCGCGGGCCGGGGTCGCCGAGACTCCGTACAGCTCGGCGATCTCCTTGACGGTGAAGTTGCGGCCGGCCGCCAGCCGGCCGGCCATCATCTCCTCGCGCAGCGCACCGGCGATCTGCTCGCGCAGGCTGTTGCGCTGGATGACGGGACGGGTGTCGCCTGCGCCGTTGCCGGGCATGCGCGCAACCTCCTGGGGCGGGCTGATCAGGCCGCCCCTCGGCGGACCGGCCAACGAGCGGCGGGGAACACGACGAGTGCTCATCTTCTCAAACCCGCCCCGAGAAGGTACAAACCAACCCCCCGGAGGCCTCCGACACCCCCGGACTCCCCCCGCCAGGGCCGTGCCGGGCGGGGCGGGGCCGAGCGGGGCGGGGCCCGGGTCAGCGCTGGACCGGCGCCGGGATCCCCAGCAGGCGGTCCCGCAGCACCGGGAACTCCTCGCGGGCCCTGCCCACCTCGGCCGGATCGAACTCGACGGTCAGCACCTGCTCCTCCGTACCGGCCTCGGCCAGCACCCGGCCCCACGGGTCCACCACGATGCTGTGCCCGGCCTGCTCGACCCCGGCGTGCGTCCCGGCGGTGTTGCAGGCCAGCACGAACGCCTGCTCCTCCACCGCGCGCGCCCGCGCCAGCAGCGTCCAGTGCTCGCGCCGCCGGGCCGGCCAGGCCGCCGGAACCACCAGCAGCTGCGCGCCGGCGTCCAGCAGCGCCCGGAACAGCTCCGGGAAGCGCAGGTCGTAGCAGGTGGCCAGGCCCAGGGTGGCGAAGTCGGTGGCCGCGGTGACGATCTCCTGCCCGGCGCCCATCACCACCGCCTCGCCGCTGTCGAAACCGAAACGGTGGATCTTGCGGTAGGTGTGCACCAGCTCGCCGTCCGGGGCGAACAGCAGCGAGGTGTTGTAGATCGGCCCGTCCGGATCGCGCTCGACGATCGAACCGGCGTGCAGCCAGACCCCGGCCGCCCGCGCGGCCGCCGCCATCGCGTCCGACGTGGGCCCGTCCAGCGTCTCGGCGCCGTCCGACCACAGGTCGTAGGCGAAGCCGCCGAGCGGCCACAGCTCCGGCAGGACCACCAGGTCCGCACCCTGCTGCGCCCGGACCAGCGCGGCGGCCCGGGCCCGCCGTTCGGCGGGCGGCTCGGCGTCGGAGACCCCGAGTTGGATCAATGAAGCGCGCACAGTACCACCGTCCACGGCAAGAGACCTACGATCGTCACCCGAAAGCGCTGCCCAGCTGTCTCCCGGCAGCGTAACGTGCGGTTAGCTTGTGCGCCCGGAAGCCGGACCATCCCGGCCGACCGGGGAGGCCGGGCGCAGAGGGCAAGGAAGCTGACGGAGGGCCAGAGATTCCCGTGACGGACAACCAGACCGTGCAGGCTTACACGGAGGCGTGGGCCCAGAGCATCGAGTCCATATCGGAGCTGGTCGCCCCCCTCCCCGAGGGCTCCTGGAACCGGGCCACCGAATGCCCCGGCTGGTCGGTCCGGGACGTCGTCTCGCACATCATCGCGGTCGAGTCCGAACTCCTCGGCGACCCCCGCCCGATCCACTCCCTGCCACGTGACCTTCGCCACGTCACCACCGACTTCGCCCGCTACATCGAACTGCCGGTCGACAAGCGCCGCTGCCACACCGCGCTGGAGATGACCAGCGAGCTGGAGTACACGATCATCCGCCGCTCCCGGGCGCTGCGGAACGCCAAGCAGATGCCCCTGGAGCCGGTGCGCTGGCCGGGCGGCCCGAACAGCCGCGACGTGCCGTACCACGAGCTGCTGCGCCTGCGGGCCTTCGACGTCTGGGTGCACGAGCAGGACCTGCGCCGCGCCCTGGGCACCCCCGGCAACCTCGACTCCCCGGCCGCCCTGATCGCCCGGGACGTCCTGCTGGGGCTGCTGCCCAAGGCCGTCGCCCACCAGGCCGGCGCCCCGGCCGGAACGGCCATGGTCCTGGACGTCACCGGCCGCGTGGAGTTCCTGCGCACCATCCGGGTCGACTCGACCGGCCGCGGCACCGTCGACGAGTCGATCAGCCTGGCCCCCGACGTCCAGCTCACCATGGGCTGGGAGACCTACCTCCGGCTCGCCTGCGGCCGCGGCCGCCCCGGCCCGGTCACCATCGACGGCGACAAGGAACTCGCCGACCGCGTCCTGTCCGCCTTCGCGGTCACCATCTGACCCCAGCCACCCCACAGCGCACGCCACCCGGCGTACACGCACGAGTGCGCGCCGGGTCGGCACCACTCGCGCATCCATCCGTCAATCCAGCACCAACACCTCACCCGTTCGACCTCGTTGTTCCGGGCACTCCCACCATCACCCGGAAGAAGGAGAAACGTCCCCATGGACGACGAACAGCAGCAGATGACTCTGGTCCGGTCCAGCTTCCCGGTCACAGGCCAACCGATCAGAGTCGTGATGATCGACGGACAACCGTGGTTCGTCACAGCGGACGTGTGCACGATTCTCGATCGAGGCAGCGCAAGCCGCGCGAGCAAGACCGTGGATCCCAAGGACACTCGCACTGTCGATATGCGATCCGTATGCCTGACTAAAAGTCAGGCATACGGCGTTTCCGCAGGTGGGAAGCTGTACAACGGCGGAAATCCCTTCCTGAACCTCGTCAACGAGGCCGGCTTGTACAGCCTGCTGATGAGGTCCAACAATCGGTCATCCAAGCCGTTCAGGGACTGGGTCACCCGCGACCTCCTTCCCTCCGTCCGTCGCGGGGACACCGACATCCCCATCCAGCAGCGACGGATGGCGGAGACCCTGACCGAGGCGATCGGGCAGAACGTACGGATCGTCGCCGAGATCAACCACGAGGACTGGCCCGGCCTGACCGTCCACTCGGACGGGACGGTCCACTGCCAGCACGGCGAGATGGTCCTCCACCTGCCGAACCGCGAAGAGGACAGCGGACCACCGTTCGGCGCCTACTTCGCCTGCCCAGGCGAGGAACGGGTCGGAATCCGGGCCAGCCGGATCGTCCCCGGCTGCCCCAAACTGAAGCTGGTGGACCTGATCCGCATGCGGCGCGAAGCACTACCCAGGTCGGACCGTGAACCCGAGCCCGATCGCGGGCTCATGTACGCAGAAGTGAACGACGGCCACATTGGCCGCATCTACGGGACGCCGCCACAGCTCGCCGAACTGCTGCGTGAGTACCGGCGCTGAACCACCGATGCCGTATACCGGGGGCATGACGCTCGAGACCCTCGCTGAAAGCTAGGGTTACGAGGTTTTCGCAGGTCAGAAACCCTACGCCCCCGCCGCCACAACCTTCCAACGCAGACGCAGGAGCTCGCCGACCGCGTCCTGCCCGCCTTCGCGGTCACCATCTGACCCCGACCGCCCCACAGCGCACGCCACCCGGCGTACACGCACGAGTGCACGCCGGGTCGGCACCACTCGTGCATCCATCCGTCAATCCAGCACCAACACCTCACCCGTTCGACCTCGTTGTTCCGGACACTCCCGCCATCACCCGGAAGAAGGAGGGGCGTCCCCATGGACGACGAACAGCAGCAGATGACTCTGGTTCGATCGAGCTTCCCGGTCACGGGGCAACCGATCAGAGTCGTGATGATCGACGGACAACCGTGGTTTGCCGTGGCGGACGTGTGCCGAGTCCTGGGCCGACGCAATCCGACCGATGCAGTCAAAGGGCTGGAGCCCCACCAGCACAGCACTGTCGACCTACGGTCGGTAACCATCGCCCAAGGTGATGGTTACGGCGTTTCCACAGGTCAGAAACCCTACCGGCAGGGAAATCCGTTGCTCGGCGTGGTGAGCGAGGCAGGACTGTACAGCCTCCTTATGAGGTCGGAGAAGCGCTCTGCTCGACCCTTCCGAACCTGGGTTACCGACGAGCTGATCCCCTCCGTCCGCCGCGGGGACACCGACATCCCCATCCAGCAGCGACGGATGGCGGAGACCCTGACCGAGGCGATCGGGCAGAACGTACGGATCGTCGCCAAGATCGACCACGAGAACTGGCCCGGCCTGACCGTCCACTCGGACGGGACGGTCCACTGCCGCCACGGCGAGATGGTCCTCCACCTGCCGAACCGGGAGGAAGACAGCGGGCCGCCATTCGGCGCCTACTTCGCCTGCCCAGGCGAGGAACGGGTCGGAATCCGGGCCAGCCGGATCGTCCCCGGCTGCCCCAAACTGAAGCTGGTGGACCTGATCCGCATGCGGAACGCGGCGCAGCAGAAGTCCCCACCGGATGACGGGCTCATGCACGCGGAGCTGCACGGCGCCCGGATCTACGGGACACCGCCGCAGATGGCCGAGATGTTGCGGGAGTACGGGCGCTGATCCGCCGGTGCCGTATACCCTCAGAAATTCTGAGACTAATCGCGTTTCCGCAGTTCAGAGACCCTACGCCCCCGCCGCGACCTTGCGGCGCAGGCGCAGGATCATCGCCGTGCCGACCGCCAGCGGGACGTACTGCCAGCAGAACGCCCAGCGGAAGGCGTCGGCCGAGTAGGAGTCGGTGCCGGCCGGGGAGAGGCCGTCCAGGAGGACGCCGATGCCGAAGAGGGTGATCATCGTGCCGATGAAGCCGCCCATGTTGACGATCCCGGAGGCGGTGCCGAGGCGCTCCACCGGGTTGCGGGCGCGGGCGTAGTCGAGGCCGACCAGTGAGGCCGGGCCGTTGCTGCCCATCACCACGATGATGGCGGACAGCAGCCAGATCGGCGGGTGTCCGCCGGGCCAGCCCAGGACGAGCGCCCAGCCGAGGGCGGTGGCCGTGATGACGGTGAGGACGATCGGCATCCGGGCTCGCGCCGAGACGGAGAGCACCCGGCCGAACAGGAAGCCGAAGGCCATGTTGCTGAGCACCAGCAGGGTCAGCATTCCGCCGGCCGCGGCCCGGGAGAGGCCCTGCGCCTCCACCAGGTAGGGCAGGCCCCAGAGCAGGCCGAAGGCGTTGCCGGGGAACTGGGTGGTGAAGTGCACCCAGAGCCCGAGCCGGGTGCCCGGTTCGCGCCAGCACGCTCGGACCTGTCGGCCGACGTTCGGCCGCGGCGCGGGCGGGTGTTCGACCGGCCGTACGGCGGCGGCCGGGGCCTCCTTGAGGAAGAGCGCGACCAGCGCGAAGACCGCGACGCCGAGCAGGGCGATCGCGGTGAAGGTGGGTGTCCAGCCCTCGCGGTGCAGGGCCTGTGCGAGCACCACGGTGGTGATCAGGTTGCCGCCCATTCCGGCGAGGCCGGTGAGCTGGGCCACGAACGGGTTCCGGGCGGCGGGGAACCATCGGGCGGCGAGCCGCAGCACGCTGATGAAGGTCATCGCGTCGCCGCAGCCGAGCACCGCCCGGGAGGCCAGCGCGGGGGCGAAGGAGGAGCTGAACGCGAAGGCCAGTTGGCCGAAGCTCAGCAGGACGACGCCGATCAGCAGCACCCGGCGCGGCCCGATCCGGTCGACGAGCAGGCCGACCGGTATCTGCATGGCCGCGTAGACCAGCACCTGGAGGATCGAGAAGGTGGAGAGCGCGGAGGCGCCGATGCCGAAGCGGTCGGCGGCGTCCAGTCCGGCCACGCCGAGGCTGGTGCGGTGGATCACCGCGAGGATGTAGACGCTGACGCCGATGGACCAGGCGAGCCAGGCCGCGCGCCCGCCGGGCGGGGACGGCGCGGGGGCTGCCGACGGTGCGGGGGCTGCCGACGGCGGCGAGTCGGCGGTTCGGGGAGCGGGGACGGACAGGGGTGCGGCTGAGCGGGCGGGCTCCACGGTCATAGTGCGACCAGACTAGTCATCCCATGATGGGACGCCCAGTGCGGGGTGCGGTCGATCGTCCACGGACCGCGGATTCCACGGATTCCGCGGACCGGGCATCAGCCGGTCACCGTCCAGGACACCGACCGGGTCATGTAACGGTCCCGGAAGGCCTCGTCCCGCACCCAGTCGGTGGTGTCCCGGACGGTCGCCGTGACGGTGGCCGTCCGGCCCGGGGCCAGGTTCAGCTGGTCGGTGTCGAGCCAGGTGCCGTCGGCGGCCTGCGGCGTCACCGCGACGCCGTCCACCTTCCATTCGACCTTCAGCTGTCGCGGGCCGGTCAGCGGCACCGGCCGGACGTTCAGCCGGGGGTGCCCGCTCACCTCGCCGGGCGGCGGCGACGGGGCGTCGGTGGGCCGGATCCTGCGGTACAGCTCCTCCATGATCGCTTCGCGCGACGGCAGGTTGTAGGCGCTGCCCAGGGTGCGCATCACCGAGTCGGGGGTGGGCCGGTAGAGGCCGTTGGCGCTGCGGTAGGCGCCGACCGTCCCGGCGCCGTCCGGGGACTGCGCGCCCAGCCAGCGCCACCACTTGGTCTGCTTCTTGCGCATGTCGTCGGCGTCGAGGGTGGCGAGGTTCGGGTACTCGGCGTCGTCCGGGGCGCTGTCGTACTCGTCGCCGAGGTCCCCCACGGTGTGTCCGATCTCGTGCTGGATGATCCGCCCGGCGTCCGGGCTGCCGCCGGCCAGGGTGGTCACCCCGGTGCCGCCGGCGCCGCCGTACTCGGTGGAGTTGGCCAGGGCTATCAGGTACTGCGGCCCGGAGCTGTCGCCCGCGTACCGGGCGGTGGCGGATTCGTCGGCGCAGAGCAGCCGGGCGGTTCCGTCGCACCAGAAGTGCATGCCGAGCGGGGTGGCGGGGTTGCGGCCGCGGCTCTCGGTCTCGGCTATCCCGGAGACCGGGGAGACCACTTCGACCCGCCGTATGTTGAAGAACCCCTGGTAGGTGCGGAACGGCTCGATGGCCATCAGCGCGTGCCAGGCCCGGTCGACCTGCTGTCGGAACAGGTCCTGTTCGGTGGCCGTGTAGCCGTCGCCGAGCAGGACCAGGGTGATCCGGTTGGCCGGGTCCCCGGTGCGGCGTATGTCGACGGTGGGGGCGGCCGTGACGGTCCGGCGGTCGGCGCGCTGTGCGCTGTGCGGCGGGACCGCCCGGTCGGCGGGGGCGCCCGGCCCGATCACGCCGAACGGCGAGGGGCCGACCAGTTCCAGGGCGGCGGGGAGTACGGCGGTGGACACCAGCACGAGCGCGGCCAGACTCCGAACGAGACGGCCAGGGTTGCCAGGTGGCATACGGGTGCGTCCTCGGGGTTCCGGTCACCCGGCGTAGCCCGGGTGGTGGAGCGAAGACGTACCCGGACGGGTGTGTCACCCCTACCGCGCGCCGAAAATGTCACCGACCTGGCCGAATGACCCTCACCTCACCAGTCATCCCAATGACTGGAATATGGCCGATGACAGGCCCCTCGTCAGCGCCTGCGGAGGTTCAGCACCAGGTGGGTGCCGAGCCCGAACAGCAGGCCCCAGAAGGCCGAGCCGATCCCGAACAGGCTCATCCCCGAGGCGCTGGCCAGGAAGGTCACCACCGCCGCGTCCCGCCCCCGCTCGTCCGCCACCGCCGCCGCCAGGCTGCCCTGCAGCGAGGCCAGCAGGGCGACCCCGGCGATCACCGCGATCAGTTCCTTCGGCAGGCCGGTGAACAGGCTCACCAGCACCCCGCCGAAGCTGCCCACCAGCACGTACAGCACGCCCGAGGACATCCCCGCGACGTAGCGGCGGCGCGGGTCGGGGTGGCTCTCCGGGCCGGAGCAGATCGCCGCCGTGATCGCCGCCAGGTTCACCCCCGGCGAGCCGAACGGTGCCAGCAGCAGCGACACCACACCGGTCGACCCGATCAGCAGCCGGTCGTCCGGCCGGTAGCCGAAGGCCCGCATCACCCCCAGGCCCGGTGCGTTCTGCGAGGCCAGCACCACGATCGTGAGCGGCAGCGCCAGCCCCACCGTGGCCGCCCAGGAGAACCCCGGCACGGTGAACACCGGCCGGGTCGGCCCGCCCGCGCCCAGGTGCAGCGGGAGTCCGACGGTCAGCGCCGCCAGCACCCCGCCCACCAGCAGCGCCACCGGGACGGCGTACCGCGGGGCCAGCCGCTTGGCCAGCAGGAAGGCCGCGAGGCTGCCGACCACCAGCACCGGCGCGCCGTGCACGGCGCCGAAGATCCCGGCGCCGAAGGAGAACAGGATGCCCGCCAGCATCGCGTTGACGATCCCGGTCGGCACCGCCGCGATCAGCCGGCCGAACCAGCCGGTCACCCCGAAGAGCGTCACCACCACCGCGCTCACCAGGAACGCCCCCACCGCCTCCCGGTACGGGTACGCGCCCAGGCTGGTCACCAGCAGCGCGGCGCCCGGGGTGGACCAGGCGGTGATCACCGGGGTCCTGGTCCACCAGCTCAGCGCGAAGCCGCTCAGCCCGCTGCCGATGGCCATCGCCCAGATCCAGGACGCCGTGTGCGCCGCGTCCAGCCGTCCGGCGGCCGCCGCCGCAAGCACCACCACCAGCGGCCCCGAGAACGACACCGCGATGCAGACCAGCCCCGCCAGCAGCGCCGGCCCCGACACGTCCCGTCGCAGTGACCGGCGCTCCCCGCCCCTGTCCGGCACCGTCTCCGGTCGGACCGTCAGCTCTTCAGTCATTCCGGAAGTATCCCGAACGCCGCGCCGGGGCCCCGGAAAAGTCTTTGAAACCACCTGCAACCCCCGGCGAGGATGCACGTCTGTAGGGATGAAGTCACGTCATGTGCGTGTCCGTCATCGGCTGGTCCTGATCGCCGTCCGCCGGCCTCGCTCCCAGCGCCGGCCGACGGGCGGGCAGAAGCGGAGGGGGGGCGGGGCCCGGCGGCCGGGGGGGGGGGGGGGGGCGCGGGCGGCGGGGGTCGGGCGCGCGCGCCGCGCGCCCCCCCAGCGCCTCAGCCGGCGCGGGGGGCGGCCCGCC
>NZ_JBHWIR010000004.1:67333-84255 GCF_042731835.1 Kitasatospora sp. NPDC059817
TGTGCTGGTGGGGTCGCGTGCCGCGGCGCGCCCGCCCCGCCCCGCGCGCCCGCGCGCGCGGGGGGGGGGGGGGGCGGGGCGCCCCCCCCCCCCGCGGGGGGGGGGGGCCCCCCCCCCCCTTCGTGGCTTCCCGTTCGCGACGTCCCGGACCGTCAGCCCCAGGTGATCAGGCGCTTCGGGCGCTCCAGCAGCGCGGCCACGTCGGCCAGCACCTTGGAGCCCAGCTCCCCGTCCACCAGGCGGTGGTCGAAGGAGAGCGCCAGCGTGGTCACCTGACGCGGGACGACCTTGCCCTTGTGCACCCACGGCATGTCCCGGATCGTGCCGACGGCGAGGATCGCGGCCTCGCCGGGGTTGAGGATCGGGGTGCCGGTGTCGACGCCGAAGACGCCGACGTTGGTGATGGTGATGGTCCCGCCCTGCATGTCGCCCGGCGAGGTCTTGCCCTGGCGGGCGGTGTCGATCAGCTCGCCCAGCGAGACGGCGAGGCCCGTGAGGGTCTTGCCGCCGGCGTCCTTGATGTTGGGGACGATCAGGCCGCGCGGGGTGGCCGCGGCGATGCCGAGGTTCACCTGGCCCTTGATGACGATCTCCTGGGCCGCCTCGTCCCACTGCGCGTTGATCTCGGGGTGCCGCTTGACCGCGGTGAGCAGCGCCTTGGCGACCAGCAGCAGCGGGCTGATCCGGACGTCCCGGCCCAACTCGCCGCTCTCCTTGAGCCGGCGGACGAACTTCATCGTGCGGGTCACGTCGACCTGGACGAACTCGGTGACGTGCGGGGCGGTGAAGGCCGAGGCCACCATCGCCTGCGCGGTCGCCTTGCGGACGCCCTTGATCGGCACCCGGACGTCGCCCGTCACGGTGACCGGCACCGGCACCGCAGCACCGACCGGCCCGGCCTCGACCGGCGCCGCCGCCGGGGCGGCCTGCGCGGTGGCCAGGGCCGACGCGTGGGCGTGCACGTCCTCGCGGGTGATCACACCGTCCCGGCCGGTCGGGACGACCGCGCGCAGGTCGATGCCGAGGTCCTTGGCCAGCTTGCGCACCGGCGGCTTGGCCAACGGCCGCTCCCCGGCGGGCTGTTCGGCCAGGACGGACGAGGCGGTCGCGACCGGTGCGGCCGGTGCCGGAGCGGCCGGCACGACGGACGCAGCCGGCACGACGGGTGCGGCCGGAGCCGGCGTCGCGGTGACGGTCGTCGTGGTCGTGCGCCGGGCCCGGCGCTGGGCGGTGCCGGTGCGCGGGCCGTAGCCCACCAGCACCTCGCGCCGCTCGGGTTCGGCCGGTTCGGCCGGCGCGGCGGCGGCGACGGACGCAACAGCAGCAGCAGGAGCGGCAGGAGCCGCGGCCCCGGCCTCCCCGGCGACCGCGACCGAGATGATCACGGTGCCGACGTCGACCGTCGCGCCCGCGGGGAAGAAGAGCTGCTCGACGACCCCGTTGAACGGGATCGGCAGCTCCACCGCCGCCTTGGCGGTCTCCACCTCGCACACGACCTGCCCGTCGGTGACGGTGTCACCGGGCTTGACGTACCAGCTGAGGATTTCGGCCTCGGTCAGGCCCTCGCCCACATCGGGCATCTTGAACTCGCGGAGCGAGCGAACTTCGGTGGTCATCTTCGCTCCCCCGGATCAGTACGCGAGTGCGCGGTCGACGGCGTCGAGCACGCGGTCCAGGTCGGGGAGGAAGGCCTCCTCGACGCGGGACGGCGGATACGGCGCGTGGTAGCCGCCGACCCGCAGAACGGGCGCCTCCAGGTGGTAGAAGCACCGTTCGGTGAGCCGGGCGGCCAGTTCGGCGCCCATGCCCAGGAAGACCGGCGCCTCGTGCACCACGACGGCCCGACCGGTGCGCTTGACCGACTCCTCCAGGGTGGTGAAGTCCACCGGGGAGAGCGAGCGCAGGTCGACGACCTCCAGGCGGCGGCCGTCCTCCTCGGCGGCCGCGGCGGCCTCCAGGCAGACCTTGACCATCGGGCCGTAGGCGAGCAGCGTGGCGTCGGTACCGGAGCGCACGATCCGGGCGTCGTGCAGTCCGAGGTCGGCGGCGTCGCCGACCTCGCCCTTGTCCCAGTACCGGCGCTTGGGCTCCAGGAAGACCACCGGGTCGTCCGAGGCGATGGCCTGCCGCAGCATCCAGTGCGCGTCGTGCGCGTTGGACGGGCTGACCACGCGCAGGCCCGCGGTGTGCGCGAAGTACGCCTCGTGCGACTCGCTGTGGTGCTCGACCGCACCGATGCCGCCCGCGAAGGGGATGCGGATGGTGACCGGGAGCTTGATGTTCCCGAGCGCGCGGGCGTGCATCTTGGCCAGCTGGGAGACGATCTGGTCGAAGGCCGGGTAGACGAAGCCGTCGAACTGGATCTCCACCACCGGGCGGTAGCCGCGCAGCGCCAGGCCGATCGCGGTGCCGACGATGCCGGACTCGGCGAGCGGGGTGTCGATCACCCGTCCCTCGCCGAAGTCCTTCTGCAGGCCGTCGGTGATCCGGAAGACGCCGCCGAGCTTGCCGATGTCCTCGCCCATCAGGACGGTCTTCGGGTCGCTCTCCAGCGACTTGCGCAGCGCGCCGTTGAGCGCCTTGGCAATGCTGAGCTGACCGGCCATCAGTGGTTCTCCCCCGCCTCGAAGGAGGCCGCGTACTGGACGTACTCGGCCCGTTCCTCATCGACCAGCGCGTGCGGCTCGCTGTACACGTGGTCGAAGATCAGGGTCGGGTCCGGGTCGGGCATGCCGCGCACGCCCTCGCGCACCCGCAGCCCCAGCCGCTCGCTCTCGGCGTCGATCGCGGTGAAGAACTCCTCGTCGGCCAGGCCCTCCTTCTCCAGGAGGGCGCGGAGCCGGGCGATCGGGTCCTTGGCCTTCCAGGCCTCGGTCTCCTCGGTGGGCCGGTAGCGGGTGGGGTCGTCGGAGGTGGTGTGCGCGCCCATCCGGTAGGTGAACGCCTCGATCAGCACCGGGCCGTTGCCGCTGCGGGCGTGGTCGAGCGCCCAGCGGGTGACGGCCAGGCAGGCCAGCACGTCGTTGCCGTCGACCCGGACGCCGGGGAAGCCGAAGCCGGAGGCGCGGCGGTACAGCGGGATCTTGGTCTGGGTGGTGGTGGGCTCGGAGATCGCCCACTGGTTGTTCTGGCAGAAGAACACCACGGGCGCGTTGTAGACCGAGGCGAAGGTGAAGGCCTCGTTGACGTCGCCCTGGCTGGAGGCGCCGTCGCCGAAGTAGGCGATGACCGCGTCGTCGGCGCCGTCCTTGCTGATGCCCATCGCGTAGCCGGTGGCGTGCAGGGCCTGCGCGCCGATCACGATGGTGTACAGGTGGAAGTTCTTCTCGTTCGGGTCCCAGCCGCCGTGGTTCACGCCGCGGAACATGCCGAGCAGGTTGAGCGGGTCGACGTCGCGGCACCAGGCGACACCGTGCTCGCGGTAGGTGGGGAAGGCGTAGTCGCCGGTGCGCATGGCGCGGCCGGAGCCGACCTGGGCGGCCTCCTGGCCGAGCAGCGAGGCCCACAGGCCCAGCTCGCCCTGGCGCTGGAGTGCGGTGGCCTCGCCGTCGAACCGGCGGACCAGCACCAGGTCGCGGTAGAGGGCGCGCAGCTCCTCCGGGGTGGTGGTGAGCGGGTAGTCCGGGTGCTCGACCCGCTCGCCTTCCGGGGTGAGCAGCTGTACGAGCTCCGGCTGGGCGTCCTTCCCCGTGGCGCGGAGGGTGTCAGGGACGCCGGGGGCCGCCTTCTTGCGGGCCCTCGCCGTGCTTTTGACGGTCACGTTCACTCCTCGGTCTGTCCGGCCGCCCGGGGTCGCCGGTGACCGGTCCGGTCACCGCCTCGCGGGGCGCGCGTGGGTGTGCGCTCCTACTGCGGGGCAGGTGGTGATCCTGTTCCGACGGCGTCCCTCACGAGAACGTTACCCAGCGTCCGCCCTTGGCGCGCTTGCGCTAGGACGTCCTACTTGTTCAGGGCTTACAACCCCGAGGGTGCCGCGGGCAGCGCGCCGTCGAAAGGGTGGGGGTGACGGACCGCGTGACGCAGCTCTCAATTCGGGCGCCTTCAGGACACCAGCGCACGTTATCCGGGCGCGGGCCCGTACGTAAGGGGGTTCTCGGTATCGGTTTTGGACCGCCCCGGCCGGACCACCTGGCTGCGGCACCAGGGACGATAGGTCTTCCGTACGGTGATATGGGAGGCTTTGGACGTGACTGATAACGGACAAATCAGGGTGTTCCTGCTCGACGATCACGAGGTTGTCCGGCGGGGCGTGCACGATCTGCTCTCGGTCGAGGACGACATCGAGGTGGTCGGCGAGGCCGGCACCGCCGCCGAGGCGCTCACCCGGATCCCGGCGGTCCACCCCGATGTCGCGGTGCTCGACGTCCGGCTGCCGGACGGCAACGGGGTCGAGGTCTGCCGGGAGATCCGGTCCCGGATGCCGGAGATCAAGTGCCTGATGCTGACCTCGTTCTCGGACGACGAGGCGCTGTTCGACTCGATCATGGCGGGCGCGTCCGGCTACGTCCTGAAGGCGATCCGCGGCACCGATCTGATCACCGCCGTCCGGGACGTCGCGGCCGGCAAGTCGCTGCTCGACCAGGTCGCCACCAGCCGGGTGCTGGCCCGGCTGCGCGACGGCGGCGAGAAGGAGGACGAGCGGCTGGCGCAACTCACCAAGCAGGAGCGCCGGATCCTCGATCTGATCGGCGAGGGGATGACCAACCGTCAGATCGGCAACGAGTTGCACCTGGCCGAGAAGACGGTGAAGAACTACGTCTCCAGTCTGCTCGCCAAGATGGGCATGGAGCGACGCACCCAGGCAGCGGCCTTCGTGGCACGGCACCAGGCGGACCAGCAGCACTGACCAGAACAGCGATCACAGAACTGACGACTTGTCAAGGGCCCCCGCACGGGGGCCCTAACCTCTGGCTGTGACTTTCAGCCAGACCCTCTCCTGTTCCCCGGCCCGCCCCGACCTCTCCGCGCCGCCGATAGGGACCCTCAGTCCGCCCGTCCCGCGCGCCGCACTCGCCGAGGTCCTGGGCCGCTACCGGGCGGGGGGGCTGCTGACCGCCGAACCGGTCGCCGAAGGCCTGCTGAACCGCGGTTACCGGGTCACCACCGAGACCGGCGCGTACTTCCTGAAGTGCTACGTCGACGCCGCCACCGCCAGCCGCCCGAAGATCGTCGCCCACCACCGGGCGATGGCCGGGCTCCAGGCCCTCGGACTGCCCGTCGCACCCCCGCTGACCTGCGCCGAACGAGCCGGCACGGTGGCCGGCTACGGCGGCCGGCTGTTCGCGCTGTTCCCCTGGGTGGATGGCCGACACCGGCACGGTACCGACCTCTCCCCGCCGCAGTGCGACGCGCTCGGCGCGCTGCTCGGCCGACTGCACGGCGCGCTCGACGACGTGTGCGCCCCCTTCGAACAGCCCCCCGGCTACCGCACCGCCGACCCCCTCGACAGCGCCGACCTCGCCCGCGACCTGCGGCGCCACGCCCGCGACCACCGCCCGTACGGCGACCTGGACGCGCTGGTCGAACGGCGGCTCACCGAACGGCTGGAACTGCTCGCCGAACACGCCCACCGCCGCCCCGCCCCACAGACCGCCCCGCCCACCGGCTGGACCCACGGCGACTTCCACGGACTCAACCTGCTGTACGGCGACGGCCCCGACGGCGGCCCGGTCGCGGCCGTCCTGGACTGGGACAAGCTCGGCCCGCAGCCGCGCGCCGAGGAGGCCGTCCGCGCCGCCACGCTGCTCTTCAACGACCGGGCGTCCGGCACCCTCGACCTGGTGCGGGTCCGCCACTACTCGCAGTCCTACCGGGCCACCGGGGCCGCCACCGCCGAACACCTGGCCGCCGCCGTCCACCGGGTCTGGTGGGAGCGGCTGAACGACTTCTGGATGCTCCAGTGGCGCTACCAGCGGGCCGACCACCGGGCCGACCCGCTCTACCCCGCCTCGGCCGGCCAGTTGACGTGGTGGTGCCAGGAGTACGAACAGGTCCTGGACGCCTTCGCCAACTGACCGGTGTCAGCCCGGCCCGATCAGGGCGTCGCCGGCGGCTGGGTCGCCGGCGGCTGGGTGGCCGGCGGGTTCGACTTGGTCGCCGGCGGCTGCGTGGCCGCCCCCGTGCTGCCGCCACTTCCCGTGCTCGGGGTGGTCGGCGCCGTGCTGGGCGTGCCGGGCGCCGTGGTGGGGGGCGGAGTGTGGCTGGGGGTCTGGCTGGGCGACGGGGTCGTCGAGTGCTTGCCCGAACCCGGCGACGGCGACATGTTGTTGTTGCCGTTGTTGTTGCCGCCGTTGTTGTTGCCGTTGTTGTTGCCGCCGTTGTTGTAGCTGCCGCCGTTGCTGCCGTTCTCGGTCGGCTGCGTCGGGCGCCGGCTGCCGGTGTTGGACGCGGGCGGGCTCTGCGAGCCGCTCTGGGGCGGCGTGCTGGGCTCGGTCGTGCTGACCGCCGGGAGCGGCGTCGGCGGCACGATGTGCGAGTTCCCGGGTTCGTTGCCGCTGAACGCGAACGCCATGCCGACCCCGGCCGCGAGCAGCACGGCCACGGCGCCGGCCACCCAGGCCCACGGCCCGCGCCGACGGCCGGAGTCGCCGTCGTCGTCGCCACCGTAGGGGCCGCCGGCCCCCGGGTAGGGCGTCGACGGGGTGTGCGGGCCGCCCGGGCCCCCCATCCCCTGGTAGGGCAGCACCGAGGTCTGGTCGCCGGGGCCGATCGCGCCGAAGGCCGCGGTGGCCGCGGTCTGGTCGGGCCGGATCACCTGGGTGGCGTCGGTGTTCCCCTGCCCCGCGGCGGCCAGCCCGGCCGTCGCGCCGGCCCAGCCCGCGCCGCCCGCGCCGTGCATCTCGCGCAGCGCGTGCTGGAGGTGCGCGCGGAACTCGTCGGCGTCCTGGAAGCGGTCGTCCGGGTTCTTGGCCAGCGAGCGCAGCACCAGCTGGTCCAGCCCGACCGGCACCCGGCCGTTGGCCTGCGAGGGCGGCACCGGCATGTCCTGGACGTGCTGGTAGACCACCGAGAGCGGGGTGTCGCCGGTGAACGGCGGGCGCAGCGCCAGCAGTTCGTACAGCATGCAGCCGGCCGCGTACAGGTCGGAGCGGTGGTCGACGGGCTTGCCGAGGGCCTGCTCGGGCGAGAGGTACTGCGGGGTGCCCATGACCATGCCGGTCTGGGTCATGGTGCTGGCCGTGCCGGTCAGCGCCCGGGCGATGCCGAAGTCCATCACCTTGACGGCGCCCGCGGTCGTGATGATCACGTTGGCGGGCTTGATGTCCCGGTGGACGATGCCGTTGCGGTGGCTGTAGGCCAGCGCCTCCAGCACCCCGGCGATGATGATGAGCGCCTGGTCGACCGGCGGCGCGTCCTCGTCCACCAGCAGCTCGCGGACGGTCCGGCCCTCGACCAGCTCCATCACGATGTACGGCGTGGACTCGTCCCCGGCGTACTCCTCGCCGGTGTCGTAGACCGCGACGATCGAGTGGTGGTTGAGCCCCGCGACGGCGTGTGCCTCGCGGGTGAACCGCAGCCGGGCGATGTCGTCCTGGGCCAGCTCGCCGCGGAGCAGCTTGACCGCGACCGTCCGGCCCAGCCGTACGTCCTCGGCCGCGAACACCTCGGCCATGCCGCCGCGGCCGAGCCGGTAGGTCAGCCGGTAGCGGCCGTCGCCGACCGTGCCCAGCGGCGCGGCCATGCCGCGGCCGGGGGTCTGCGGGCCGCCGGGCCCGACCGGGGGAAACGCGCTGGTCGCGGCGTCGTTGCCGGGTCCGGGCATCCTCGGCGTCCCGCCGGTCCGGCCGTCAGCTCCGGCACCCGTTCCGTCATCCGGCTGCTGCGTCTGTGCCATCGCTCCTCGCCCCGGGCGTTCGCTCGGATCGCGGTGCCCTGTCGCTTCGTATCCCCGAACGCTACCGCCTCCGGCGCGGGCCCGTGGCACGCCCGAACCGGCCGGAAAGCGTCAGAGCAGGCCATTCCGGTCGACCGGGAGGTCAACCACCAGCACCACTGCGGGCCGCTCACCGGTGGTGTGCCCGGTCTTGGTCTTCGTCTTGTTGTCCTGCGCCTTGTTGACCACGATCGCGATGATGATGCCGGCCAGCACGAGCACGCCGACGATGATCGCGATGACGACCACGGCCGTCGAGCAGCCGCCGCCGCTGGGCGCCTTCGGCTGCTGGTACGGCGGCATCGGCTGCGGCGGCGGGGTGTGCGCCCGCTGCGGCGGGGCCTGCTGCAGGTACTGGGGGTGCGGCGTGTGCGGCCCCTGCGGACGCGGCGGTTGAAAGGCCGGCGGCGGGGTCCGGTACTGCGGCTGCTGCGGCGGCGGGGCCTGCTGGAGGTACTGGGGGTGCGGGGTCTGCGGCCCCTGCGGACGCGGCGGTTGGAAGGCCGGCGGCGGGGTCCGGTACTGCGGCTGCTGCGGCGGAGCCTGCTGCGGGTACTGGGGGTGCGGGGTCTGCGGCGCCGCGTGCACCGAGCGCGGCCCCTCGTTGATCACCAGCGGCGTGCTGGCCTGCAACGGGTGCCCGCTGCCGCCGCCCTTCGCGGCCGCGATCAGCCGCTCCGCCTCGTCCCGCATCGCCACCGCGCTCTGGAACCGGTGCGCCGGGTCCTTGCGCAGCGCCTGGGCGACGAAGGCGTCCACCGCCGGGGTGACCGACCGGTTGAGGGTGGACGGCGCCGGCGGCTCCTCCTGGACGTGCTTGTAGGCGATCGAGAACGCCGAGTCGCCGTCGAAGACCAGCTGCCCGGTGAGCATCTCGAAGAGCATCACGCCGACCGAGTAGAGGTCGGAGCGGGCGTCCACCGGCTTGCCGAGCGCCTGCTCGGGCGACAGGTACTGCGGGGTGCCGACCACCATGCCGGTCTGCGTCATCGACGTGGCGCCCGGTTCCAGCGCCCGGGCGATGCCGAAGTCCATGACCTTGACGTTGCCCTTGCGGTCGAACATGACGTTGCCGGGCTTGATGTCGCGGTGCACCAGGGACATGTCGTGCGAGGCCTCCAGCGCGTTCAGCACGCCGACGATGACCCGCAGGGCCTCCTCGGTCGGCATCGCGCCGTACTGGGCGACCGCCTCGTTGATCGCCTCGCGCAGGCCCTTGCCGTCCACCAGCTGCATGACGATGTACGGGGTGCTGGAGCCGTCCGGCGCGACGTCCTCGCCGCTGTCGTACACCGTGACGATGTTCGGGTGCTCCAGCCGGGCCACCGCCTGCGCCTCGCGGCGGAACCGCTCCTTGAACGAGGCGTCCCGGCCCAGCTCGTTGTGCATGCTCTTCAGCGCGACCTGCCGGTCCAGCACGCTGTCGTACGCGAGGTGCACCGAGGCCATGCCGCCCTCGCCCAGCAGCCGCTGCAGCACATAGCGGCCGTTGCCCAGGGAGGAGCCTCCGACCGCCGCGTTGCCGTGCTCGCTCATGGTCCTCTGCTCCCCCTCGGCGCGGCCGTGGCGCCGCGACCGTGACGTTCGGTCTCGTCCGTGCGTGGTGGGCCGGGCCCGCGGGCCTGGCGGACCCCTGCCGCGGCGGTACGACCGGCCTGCGACAGGGGTCAGGGTATCGGCTGACGCCGACGGTGATCGGTCCAGGGCCGGTCCTGCCCCCGGACCGCCGGCGCCGTCCGGCGGCGCCCCGGCCCGGGGCGGACCGTCGTGGTACGTCCGGTGTCGGCGGCCCGTTACAGGTACGGGCCGGAACGGATGCCGCGGCCCTGGCCCGGCTCGTCCTCGTCCAGCTCGCCGCCGTGCAGACCGGGCGGCAGCGCCCGCCGCATCTGCTCCAGCTGGGCCCGCGCCGCCATCTGCTGGGCGAACAGCGCGGTCTGGATCCCGTGGAACAGGCCCTCCAGCCAGCCGACCAGCTGGGCCTGGGCGATCCGCAGCTCCGCCTCGGTCGGAATGATGTCCTCGTTGAAGGGCAGCGACAGCCGCTCCAGCTCGGCGACCAGCTCGGGGGCCAGGCCGAGCTCCAGCTCCTTGATCGAGCTGGCGTGGATGTCCTTCAGCCGGGCCCGGCTGGCCTCGTCGAGGGGCGCCGCCCGGACCTCCTCCAGCAGTTGCTTGATCATGCTGCCGATGCGCATGACCTTCGCGGGCTGCTCGACCATCTCGGTCACCGGGAGCTCACGCGGCAGGTCGCCCTCGTCCTCGTCCCCCGCCGAGCCGGCGAACCCCTGGCCCACGGGCAGCCCGTCCGGTCCGACGATCAGCACCTTCTGGCCGTCCTGCGACTGCCCGCCCGCGGCCTGGAATGGCTGCTGAAACGAGCGCTCGTTCATCGGATTCGTCATGAACAACATTCTCTCTCACTGGGGTTGGTCGGGCGGAAGCCCCCGTACAACCGCCGTCCTGAGCCACCGCTGACGACGGTACGCCCCCGGGTGCCGCCCCGGAATCCGTACGGATACTCAGCTCCCGGCCCGCCCCGGCCCCCCTAGGCGTGCACACACCCCTCACGGAACCTCCCCCGCCGCACCCGCCCCGCGACTCAGCCCCGGCGCAGCCGCAACCCGATCAACCCCAGGCCGCAGCCGATCAACCCCAGCCCCGTGCCCAGCGGGAACTGGACGGTCGAGGCGTCCCGCCAGCGGGCGGGCAGGACGGCGGGGACGGCGGCGGCGATGGCCTGGGCGGTCGCGGCGGCGGCGTCCGATGCGGCGGCGGCGTTCGGTGCGGCGGCGTCCGCCGTGTCCGGGGCGCCCTGGTCGGCCTCGGGCTGGTCCCCCGCACCGTCCTGCCCGGTGCTCCGGTCAGGAACCTGGTCGGGGTTCTGCTCGGGAACCTGCGCAGGGGCCTGCCCGGGAGCCTGCCCGGGAGCCCGGTCCGGGGCGGTGTCGGCGTGCTCGGGCACCCACACCGCCCAGCGTCGGTACACCCGGGCGTCGCCCCGACCGGGGCGCGGGTGCTGCGGCGGCCCGACCGCCGGAACGGCCTCGGGCTCCGGCCCGCCCACGGCGGCGGGCTCGGCGGTGAACGGGGGCGGCGACGACGACGCCGGCCCGACGGCGGCGGCCGCCGAAGCAGCGGCCAGCGGGAGCGTGAGCCCGAGCACGGCCGCCGCGATCAGTCGCTGGGGCCGGCCCGGGCCGGTACGGCGGGTACGACGGTGGTGCGGCGCGGCGGGCAGCGGCCCGAGGAGGTGCGTTGGTGCGGCCACGGTCGGAGGTCCTTCCGACGGCCGACCGCGCGCGGCGGGGTCGGCGGCGGGACAGCTCCGAACCAGCCTCACACAATCCGACGATCAGGGCATTTCGGATGTTCCGCCCCGGGCCGCAGCCCCGCGGACCCGACTCAGGCCCGCAGCACGACCTTGCCGACCTGCTCCCCCGCCTCCAGCGCCCGGTGCCCGTCGCCGGCGTCGGTCAGCGGCAGCACCCGGTCGATCACCGGCTTCACCACCCCGGACTCCACCAGCGGCCACACGTGCTCGCGCACCGCCGCCACGATCGCCGCCTTCTCCGCCAGCGGGCGCCCGCGCAGATTGGTGGCGATCACCGCGGCGCGCTTGCGCAGCAGCGCGTTGAGGTCGAGCTCGCCCTTCACGCCGCCCTGCAGTCCGATGATCACCAGCCGCCCGTTGACGGCCAGCGCGTCCACGTTCCGCTGCAGGTACTTGGCGCCCATGATGTCCAGGATCACGTCCACCCCGGCCCCGCCGGTGGCCTCCTTGACCGCCTCGACGAAGTCCTGCTCGCGGTAGTCGATCGCGATGTCGGCACCGAGTTCGACGCACCGGGCCAGCTTCCCGGCGCTGCCCGCGGTCACCGCGACCCGCGCGCCGACCGCCTTGGCCAGCTGGATCGCCATGGTCCCGATGCCGCTCGCGCCGCCGTGCAGCAGCACCGTCTCGCCGGGCCGCAGGTGGGCGGTGAGGAACACGTTGGACCACACCGTGCAGGCGACCTCGGGCAGCGCGGCGGCCTCCTCGAAGCCCAGGCCCTTGGGCAGCGGCAGCAGCTGTCCGGTCGGCACCGCGACGAGCTGCGCGTACCCGCCGCCGGACAGCAGCGCGCACACCTCGTCGCCGACCGCCCAGCCGGACACGCCCGGGCCGAGGGCGGCGATCCGCCCGGCGCACTCCAGCCCGGGGTAGGGCGAGGCGCCGGGCGGCGGGTTGTAGTGGCCCTGCCGCTGGAGCAGGTCGGCGCGGTTGACGGCGGTGGCCGCCACCTCGACCAGGACCTCGCCCTCGCCGGGCACCGGGTCGGGCACCTCCGCCCACACGAGTGCCTCGGGACCGCCGGGTACGGGAATCGTCATCGCATACATGCCCCGAACCTACTGCGCGTCACGGCGAGGAGGGGGCAAGGCCCGCGTCAGCCGGTCGACTTGATCACGATCACCCGGTCGGTGAGCTGGAGCACGGCGGCCTCGGGCTCGCTGTAGTTGAGCACCCGCCGGCCGCGGACCACCGCGACCACCAGGTCCTCGCACGCGCGCGGGCTGTGCCCGGCCTCGGCCCGGGTGACGGGGCGCTCGACCACGTCCAGGCCGTTGCCGTAGGTGAGCAGGTCCTCCATCACCGCGCCGGCGTGCGGGCTGAGCATCGACAGGCCGAGCAGCCGCCCGGCCGAACTGGAGCTGGTGACGACGACGTCGGCGCCGCTCTGCCGCAGCAGCGGGGCGTTCTCGTCCTCCCGGACGGCCGCGACCACGGTGGCGCCCTTGTTCAGCTGGCGCGCCGTCAGCGTGACCAGGACGGCGGTGTCGTCCCGTTCCGGCGCGATCACCACCCGGGCGGCGGTGGGCACCTCGGCCCGCAGCAGCGTGTCGGTGCGGGTGGCGTCGCCGACCACGCCGACCAGCCCGTGCCGGGCGGCCTGGTCGATCACCTTGCGCTGCGGGTCGACGACGACGATCTCGTCCTTCTTCACGCCCTGCCCGAGCAGGGTGTCGACGGCGCTGCGGCCCTTGGTGCCGTACCCGATGACGACGGTGTGCTCGCGCACGGTGGACCTCCAGCGGTTCAACCGCCACTGCTGGCGGGTTCGTTCGGTGAGCACCTCCAGCGTGGTCCCGACCAGGATGATCAGGAACACCACGCGCAGCGGGGTGATCACGAAGATGTTGGTGAGCCGGGCGCCGTCGCTGTACGGGGTGATGTCGCCGTACCCGGTGGTGGACAGCGTCACGGTCGCGTAGTACGCCGCGTCCAGGAAACTGACCCCGCCGCCCGCGTTGTCGTTGTAGCCGTCCCGGTCGACGTAGACGATCAGCGTCGTGGCGACCAGGACGGCGAGCGCCACCAGCAGCCGGGACCCGACCTGCCGGACGGCCGGCGCGCTCCGCCGGGCGGGCAGCACGATCCCGGCGTCCGACCACGGCTCGGTCCCCGGGGCGGGCGCGCCCCGCAGCCTGCTCATGCGGTCGCCTCCCGGCTGTCGTGGGACGCGCACGCCCCGGTGGGCCCGTTCACGGTGCCTCCAGCAGTTCGACGGGTGCGCCGGCCGCCGCGCCGCCGGGCGGGACCACGGCCAGCGCCTCGGCCCGGGCGAGGCCGCGCAGCATCGCGGGCCCGTCGAAGGCGAGTGGGACGACGCCGTCGGCGGTGTGCCGGACGGGCAGCAGCCGGGTGTCCACCGGGTGCCCGGGCAGGCCGACGGCGGTGGGTGCGAGGGCCGGGGTGACGGCGGACCGCCCGCTGCGGGCGTGCAGCAGCGGCAGGGCGAGGGTGACCGTCCCGGCGACGGCGGCCAGCGGGTTGCCGGGCAGCCCCACCAGGTGCCGCCCGCCCGGAAGCCCGCCCCCGGCGGGGCCGGCCGACGGGGATGCGGCCGACGGGAGTTCGGCCAGCAGCATCGGGTGTCCGGGGCGGACGGCCACGCCGTCCACCAGCAGCCGGGCGCCGGCCTCGGCGAGGGCCCGGTGCAGGAAGTCGACCGGGCCGGCCGCCGTTCCGCCGGTGGTGACCACGATGTCGGCGGTGGAGTGCCGCAGCGCGTCCCGGAGCAGCCCGAAGTCGTCCCGGACGGCCCGCACTTCGGCCACCTCGGCACCGGCCGCCCGCAGCCAGGGCGGCAGCAGCGGCCCGAGCGCGTCCCGGACCAGGCCCGGACCGGGGACGCCCGAGGCGAGCAACTCATCGCCGAGGACGAGCAGTTCGACCACCGGGCGGCGGCGCACGGCGAGCCGGTCGTGACCGCAGGCGGCGGCCAGGCCGAGCACGGCCGGGCCGACCGGGACGCCACCGGGCAGCAACGCCTCGCCGCGGCGGCACTCCTGGCCACGCGGGCGGACGTCCTGACCGGTGGTCAGCGGGTGGCGGCCGCAGTCGTGCAGCAACGTGCCGTCCGTGCGGCCGTGCTCACGGCGCAGGACGGCGGTGGCGCCCGGCGGCAGTTGGGCGCCGGTGGCGATCTCGACGGCGGCGCCGTCGGCCAACGGCACGGACGCCGCCCGGCCGGCCAGCACCCGCCCGGCGACCCGCCAGGGGCCCGGCCCGGCGACCGCCCAGCCGTCCATCGCGGAGGTGTCGAAGGCGGGCAGGTCGGTCAGCGCGGTGAGCGGCTCGGCGAGGGTGCGGCCGAGCGCCTCGGCGAGCGGCAGCCCGACCGCCGGCAGCGGGCTCAGCCCGGCCCGGCGGGCGGCCTCGCGGGCCTGCGCCCAGCTCAGCACGCCGGGACCGGTCGGCGGGGCGGCCACGGTGGTCTGCCCGACGGCGCTCACGCCTCGCCCGGCCCGGCGGCGGCGCTCCAGCGCTCGGCGAGCGCGGCGGTCCGCCGGGCGGCCTCGGCCACGGCCTCCGGCCCGCCGCCCTGCTGGGCGGCCGCGTAGCCGATCAGAAAGGCGGTCAGCGGCGCGGCCGGGCGGGCCACCCCGTGCGCGACCACCCGGGTGAGGTCGAGCAGTCCCCGGACGTCGACGTCCAGGTCGATGCCCAGGTCGGCCCTGACCTCGGCGATCCAGTCTTCCAGCGTGCGCTCCATGCGCCCATGCTGCCTGATCGGCGGTTTCCCCGGAGTGTTCGCCCCGTGTGCGGCGCGCGTCGTTTCCCGCACGGACGCCCGCGCGGGCCGTGCACACGGACCCCGAGGGAGCCCCTACGACCGGTCGCGTTCCCGGGCCTGTTCGAGGTCCTCCCAGGTGTCGCAGTCGTAGGCGACGTTGTCGGTGTCGGCCACCAACTGCCGGGCGAGAGCGCCGGTGAGGCGGCGCAGCGGGAGGCCGGCCGGATCGCCGAGGGCGGCCAGCGCGGTGCGCAGCGGGACGGTGCGGTAGGCGGCGGCGAGCGGCTGGTCGCGCCCGCCGGCGTCGACCAGGACGGCGGCGTCGACGGCCGGGCCGGCCTCGGCGAGGGCGGTGACCAGCCGGTCGACGGTCCGCCGGTCCAGGAACGGCAGGTCGGCGGCGAGCAGCAGCACGGTCGGCGCGGTGACCAGGTCGAGTCCGGCGGCGACGGCGGCGACCGGCCCGCCGCCCGGCGGCTGCTCCCTGGTCCAGCGGACGCCGGTGCGCGCGGTCGGCCGGCCGGGGCCGACCACGACGGTGGTGCGGGCGCCCGCGCAGGCGGCGAGCACCCGGTCGAGCAGGGTGGTCTCGCCCACGGTCAGCCCGGGTTTGTCGGCCCCGCCGAGGCGACGGGCGGCCCCGCCGGCCGGGACGATCACGTCGTAGGGCGTCATGCGGCCAGTATCCGCCCTACTCGGCTTCGCCCTTCCGGGGCTCCGTGCGCTCCTCGGTGATCTCGTCCTCGACGATCTCCGCCTCGATGATGTCGTCCTCGACGATCTCCGCCTCGACGATCTCACCCCCTCGCGCCGCCCGGGCGGTGTTGGCGGCGGCGCCCAGTTCCAGGATGGCCGGCAGCGTCAGCTCCCCGTACCGCTCGTTCATCGCGGTGACCAGTGCCTCCGGGTCGTCCGGGTGCACGACCAGCAGCCGGTCGAAGTCCTGGAGGTACTCGCCGGTGAAGGCGAGCACCCGGGCGGCGTCGTCGCCCTGGTCGGGGGCGCGGTGGCCGGCGATGACCCGGTCCACGCCGAGGTCGGCGATCCGGCCGAGGTTGTGGCCCCAGGTGGTGCGCTGGGCCGGGGTGGTGTCGGCGGTCCAGACGTGGGTGCCGTTGTAGGCGAAGTCCCCGGCGATCACCGTCCGGATGCTCGGCACGTGGACGACCGTCGAGTCGCCGCAGTCGCCCTGGCCGAGCAGCAGCACGGGGATGACCTGGCGGTCGAGCATGAGGGGCTGCGGCAGCAGCGGGGCGGGGATCAGCGGGTGGTCCGGGATGTCGTCGCCGTAGACCGGCTTCCACTGGGCGACCTTGGCGGCGGCGGTGCGCCGGATGCCGTCGACCACGGCGGGCGCGGCCAGCAGCCGGGCGTCGGGGAAGAGCTTCAGCACCTCCTCGGCGCCGAAGTAGTGGTCGGGGTGGTGGTGGGTGACGACGATGGCGAGCAGTCGGCGGCCCTTGCCGGCGACCCATTCGGCGAGTTCGCGGCCGGCGCTGCGGGTGAGCTGGGCGTCGACCAGGATCGCGGTCCGCTCGCCGAGGATCAGGGTGGAGGTGGCGAAGAAGGCCGATTCGGGGCCGGTGAAGACGGCGACCTCCAGCGGGCGGGCGGGCCGCTCGTGGTCCGGGGCGGCGGCCTCGGCGGCCGTGCGCTCCGCGCCGGTGCCCTCCTCGGGCGGGGACGTCGTCACTGGCTGCTCCCTCTGGTCGGCGGTCGGACTTCCTGCGCCCTACAGCATGGGAGTACCGGTGTCGGATTGCGCGGAAGGCGCGCCCGGCGGGGCGCGCCTTCCGGCTCAGGTCACATCGCGGTTCGGAGGGCCGGCACCTTGGCGTCGTGGGCGGCCTGCCCCAGGGCACGAAAACGCCCGGGGCCCCGGCGGTGTGGGCCCGGGGGGGGCCCCGGGGGGGTGGGTGGGGGGGGGTTGGGCGGGGGGGGAGCGGCGTGTGGGCGGCGCGCCGGGGGGCCGCCCGGGGGGGGGCGCC
>NZ_JBHWIR010000005.1:0-10801 GCF_042731835.1 Kitasatospora sp. NPDC059817
GGGGCGGGGGGGGGGGGGGCCGCGGGCGGGGGGGCTTGGCGGGGCGGGGGGGGGGCGGCGCGGGGGGGCAGGGGGGCCCCCGCCCCGCGGCCCCGCGGCCCGGATGCCGGATCGCGGGCGATCAGCCGTGGCGTCAGGCCGGGGCGCGGGCGAGGTCGAGGGTGTAGGCGGTACCGCCGGTGGGGGACGGTTCGACGGTGAGCTCGCCGTTCATCGCCTCGACGAAGCCCCGCGCCACGGTGAGGCCGGTGCCGTCGGCGGCCGGGCCGGGGGCCCGCACCCGGAGGTGGATCCGCCCGGCCACCGCGCCCGCGTCCACCAGGGCGGGCCTGCCGGCCCCCGCCAGGACGACCGCGAGGGCGCGTTCCAGCAGCCCGGCGTCGGCGAGCACGGGCGGCAGGCCGTCCGGGAGGGCGAGGCGCACGTCGCGCTGCTCGCCGCCCTGCTCGGCGGGCAGGGTGGCCAGCGCGGCGGCGAGCACCGGGGCCAGCGCCGTGGGGCGCAGCAGCACCGGTTGCTCGCCGGCCCGCAGCCGGTCGAGGTCCAGCAGGTCGGCGACCAGGCGTTCCATCCGCCGCACCTCGGCGGCGATCCGCCGCCCCGGCGGCCCCGGCAGGTCGGCGGCCTCGCGGCGCAGCGCGGCGAGCGGGGCGCGCAGGTCCTGTCCGACGGCCTCCAGCAGTGCGGTGTGCAGGGCGTCGGTGTGGGCGAGGGTCTCGGCGGCGGCGGCCTGGGCGGCCAGCCGTTCGCGTTCCCGGGCCAGTCGCAGCTGGGTGACGTAGGGGCCGAGCAGTCGGGTGTCCTGCTCGGTGAGCGCCGGTCCGCGCAGGGCCAGGACGGCGTCCGGGCCGAGGTCGACGGCGAGCGAGGCCTCTTCGGGGCGCTGCGGGAGGGCGGTGCCGGAGGCGGCGGTGGGGCGCCAGAGCCGGCCGGTGCGGACGAGGACGACGGCGCCCTCCAGGCCGAACACCTGGCGCAGGTCGGCGATCAGGTCGGGCACGGCGCGGGCGCCGGACTCGACCGCCGCGCCGGCCAGCCGGGCCAGCACCGCCGCTTCGGCGCGGGCCCGGTCGGCCTGCTGGGAGCGGCGGGTGAGGCCGTCGATGAGGTGGGCGATGATCCCGGCGACGGCGAGGAAGAGCAGCAGTGCGGCGAGGTCGGCGCCGCGGGTGACGGCGAGGCTGTGCCAGGGCGCGGTGAAGAAGTAGTCGGCGGCGAGCGCCCCGGCGGCGGTGCTGGCGGCGGCGGGCAGCAGGCCGCCGAGCCGGGCGGTGGCGGCGACGACCAGCAGCAGGCAGAGCAGGGCGCCGGGGAGGGCCAGCGAGTCGCGCAGCGGGGAGAGCGCCCAGGCCAGGGCGGCCGTTGCGGCCGGGCCGGCCAGCCAGGCCAGGCGCCGGCGGCGCGGCGGGACGGCGGCCGGGCGGCGGCGCCGGGGTGCGGGCGGGACGGCCAGCAGGCCGGGTTGGGGCGGGGGGACGACCCGGACGTCGATCGGGCCGGCCAGCCGGATGACGCGGTTGATCACCGAGCCGGAGACCAGTTCGCGCAGGCGGCTGCGGCTGGTCGGCCCGAGCAGGATCTGGGTGGCGCTCTCGGCGCGGGCGAAGTCCACCAGGGCGCGGGCGGCGTCGTTGCCGTCGACCTCGATGTAGCCGCCGTGGAGTTCGTGCAGCAGGGCGCGCTGGCCGGCGAGGGCGGGCGGCTCGTGGACGGTGGCGCCGTCGTCGGGCCGGACGTGCACGCCGATCAGGTCGCCGTGCACCCGGGTGGCGGTGCGGGCGCCGCGGCGGATCAGGTGCTCGCCCTGCGGGGCCCCGTTGAGGGCGACGACGATGCGTTCCTTGGTCTCCCAGGGCGCCCGGATGCCGTGCCGGGCGCGGTAGTCGGCGAGTTCCTCCTCGACCCGGTCGGCCAGCCAGAGCAGGGCGAGTTCGCGCAGGGCGCCGAGGTTGCCGGCCCGGAAGTAGTGGTCCAGGGCGACGTCGATCCGGTCGGGCGGGTAGATCGCGCCCTGGGCCATCCGGGTGCGCAGGGCCTGCGGGCTGAGGTCGACGAGTTCGATCCGGTCGGCGGCGCGGACCACCTCGTCGGGGATCCGCTCGCGCTGGGCGACGCCGGTGATCTGTTCGACGACGTCGTTGAGGCTCTCCAGGTGCTGGATGTTGACGGTGGTGGCCACGTCGACGCCGGCGTCGAGGAGTTCCCGGACGTCCTGCCAGCGTTTGGGGTGGCGGCCGCCGGGGGCGTTGGTGTGGGCGAGTTCGTCGACGAGCGCGAGCTGCGGGCGGCGGGCGAGCAGGGCGTCGACGTCGAGTTCGGTGAGGGTGGTGCCGCGGTGGCCGACGGTGCGGCGGGGCAGTACGGGCAGGTCCCCGAGCTGGTGTTCGGTGCCCCGGCGGCCGTAGGTCTCGACGAGTCCGACGACGACGTCGAGGTCTTCGTCGTCGCGCAGTCGGCGGCCCTCGGCGAGCATGGCGTACGTCTTGCCGACCCCCGGCGCAGCCCCCAGGAACACCCGCAGTCGTCCGCTCACCGCCGTGCCGCCACCTCCTCGGTGTCCATGCTCCGCCGGGGCGCCGGGGTGCGCGAGGGGGCGGGCGCTCCGGCGAGGTGGCGGGGCGCGCGAGGCGGCCGACGAGAGATCTGGATGGTGCTATCGTCATTAGCACCATGTTGCTGAAGCTGGACACCGGCGACGCCCGCCCCCTGCACGAGCAGGTGGCGGGCGCGATCAGGCGGGCCGTCGCCGAGGGCGAGTGCGCCCCCGGAGACAGGCTGCCACCGGCCCGGGAGCTCTCCCGGGCGCTGGGGGTGAACACCAACACCGTCCTGCGCGGGCTGCGCACGCTGCGCGACGAGGGCGTGCTGGAGTTCCGCCGGGGCCGTGGCGTCACGGTCGCCGAGGACGCCGACACGCGCTCCGAACTGGCCGAGCGGGTACGGCAGTTGGTCGCCGATGCGGCCCGGGCCGGCTACAGCAGGAACGATCTCGTGGACATGATCAGGGGGATGTCGTGACGGACGGGAAGCTCATAGCGAAGGAGCGCCGGGAGCCCGGGGCGGGGCGCGGCGCGTTCTGGGGCGCGGTGGCCTGGTCGGCGGGCGTCCTGGCCCTGCTGATCGCGCTGCCGTGGGCCGCGCGCCACCGGCTGCCGGACCCGCTCGCCACCCACTGGGGCGGGCAGGACCCGGACGGCTCCATGTCACTGACGGCGGCCGCGCTGTTCCCGGCGGCGGTCTGGCTGGTGCTGGTGCTGGCCGCCGCGGCCACCCTCCGGTTCCGGGCCGGGACGGCGCGCGGTGCCATCGGGCCGGCGCTGGCGGCCGGCGGAGTGCTCCTGACGGGGGCGCAGACCTCCATCGTGCACGCCAACCTGGACCGTGCGCGCTGGCAGGAGGCCGCGCCGATGGGCTTCGAGGTGGTCGTCCTGGTCGTGGCGGCGGGCCTGGCCGGCCTGCTGACCTGGCTGGCCGTCCGCCCGCGCGTCGACTCCCCGACCGGCGGGCGACCGGCGGCCGGGGCGCCGACGCTGACGGCCGTGCCGGGCGAGCACCTGGTCTGGCTCTCCCGAGCCGCCAACACGTGGCTGCAACTGGCCTCGGCCGTCCTCGCCCTGGGCGCCCTGGGCGCCGTGCTGGCGCCGGCCAGCGGGCTGATCGCGCTCAACTGGTCGCTGATCGTGCCGTTCGCCTCCACCTCCGTCATCACGCTCGGCTGCTCCTCGGTCACGGCCCGGGTGACCGCCGACGGCCTGTCCGTCGACTTCGGCCCGTTCGGCTGGCCCAGCCGGCGCTGGTCCCCCGCCGACCTCGACTCGGCCCGCGCCGAGCTGCGCACCCCCGCCCAGGCCGGCGGCTGGGGCTACCGCGTCAACAGCCTCGGCACCACCGTGATGCTGCGCCGCGGCGTCTGCCTGGTGGTCCGCACCCGGCGCGGGCGCGAGTTCGCCGTGAGCGTCGACGACGCCGAGCGCGGCGCGGCCCTGCTCAACTCCCTCATCGCCAGGTCCGCCAGCCCCACCGGCTGACCCCCGTCACGCCGCTGGGGTCCGTCTTCAAACCGCCCGTTCAGGTGGTGTGGACAGGGGCCGCACCGTGGGTACACCAGCTGACAGCTGCTCATAGTGCAGAGGGCAAGGAGGCGTCCGTGACCCACGAACGGCGGACGGCGGAAGACCCGGAGCGCGACGCGGTCGTCGCCCGGGGAGGCACCAACCAGGACGAACGGACCATCACCTTCCTACGACTCGGCGTCGGACTGATCGGCATCCTGCTGCCGCTCGCACTCCCCCTGGGGAACTGGCTGTTCGCCGAGCTCAGGGGCCAGAGCACGGCGGGATTCTGGCCGGCCTCGATGAGCGGCTCGTACTACACCAGCACCCGGAACCTCTTCGTGGGCGGCCTGTGCGCGCTCGGGGTGTTCCTGATCTGCTACCGCTTCGACCGCCGGGACGACCGCTGGAGCACCGCCGCCGGCGTGTTCGCGCTCGGGGTCGCCCTGTGCCCGACCGCGCCGCATGGCGCGACCTCGTTCCAGAGCGCGGTCGGCCTGCTGCACTACGCCTTCGCCGGACTGCTGCTCTTCGTGCTGGCGATGTTCTGCGTGTACTCCTTCCGCAACCCGCGCTCCACCCAGCCGTCCTGGGTCAGCCGGGCCTACCTGGCGGCCGGGGTGCTGATCCTGGTGCTCCTGCTGCTCGCCGTCGTCGCCGGGGTGGCCGGCGTCGGCACGGACTGGGCCGTCCGGCCGCTGTACCTGTGCGAGTGGTTCTCGACCTGGGCGTTCGGTGCCGCCTGGACCGGCGCCGCGCTCGAACTGGCCGCCGCCGGTCGATCGTACGGACACCACCCGCTCCTCCCGGGGCAGAGCGGCTCCCCCGCCACCGGCAGCCCGGCGGCCCAGCCCTAGGATGCGCTCTTAAGGGGGCCTTAACCCCAAGAGATGGTCATCTTGTCGTCCCGGAACACCGTTACCATGCGCACCAAGGCCCGCCACCAGGGCGGCCGGTGACGGAACCCCAGCAACGGGAGGACGAGTATGTCGAACGAGGTCCGGGCAGGGCGCGGTCCGCAGGAGGAGTACCCGTCGGTGGATCTGCGGATGGACGTACCGCACTCGGCGCGGGTCTACGACTACCTCATCGGCGGCAAGACCAACTTCGAGGCGGACCGCGTCGCCGCGCACGCCTCGGTGCAGGCCTGGCCGTCGCTGCCGATCTCCATGCGCACCACCCGCGACTTCATGCAGCGCGCCGTCCGCCACCTCACCGAGGAGTACGGCGTCCGGCAGTTCCTGGACATCGGCACCGGCATCCCCACCTCGCCCAACGTCCACGAGATCGCCCAGTCGATCGCCCCGGACGCGCGGGTCGCCTACGTCGACAACGACCCGATCGTGCTCACCCACGCGCGGGCCCTGATGTCCAGCACGTCGCAGGGCCGCACCTGTTACGTGGACGCCGACTTCCGCGACCCGGAGTCGATCATCCAGAACCCCCGGCTGCGCGAGGTCCTCGACTTCTCCCAGCCGGTGGCGCTGTCGCTGATCGCCATCGTCCACTTCGTGCTCGACGAGGACGACCCGCAGGGCATCGTACGCCGCTTCATGGACGCCCTGGCACCCGGCAGCTTCCTCGCCCTGACCGTGTTCACCGGGGACACCGACCCGGTGGGCGTGGGCGGCGTCGGCCGGGAGTACAACGCGCGCGGCATCCCGCTGCAGATCCGCGACCAGAAGGAGACCGCGGCCTTCTTCGACGGCTACGACCTCCTCGACCCCGGCGTCACCCTGGTCCACCACTGGCGCCCGGACACCGGGGCCGCGCCGATCCGCGACCAGGACATCGCGATGTACGCGGGCGTGGCGATCAAGCGCTGAGCCTGCCGACGTCAGCCGGGGACGGCGACCAGGCCCGCCTCGTAGGCCAGGATGACGAGGTGGACCCGGTCGCGGGCGTCGAGCTTGGCGAGCAGCCGGGTCATGTAGGTCTTCACCGTGGCGATGCTGAGGACCAGTTCGGCGGCGATCTCGGTGTTGGACAGGCCCCGGCCGACCAGGGTGAGGATCTCCCGCTCCCGGTCGGTGATCGCGCCCAGCCGCCGGGCGGCCGCTGTCGGCCCGGGGGCCGGCACCGGTGCAGCGGCCGGTGACGCGGCGGCCGCCGGGCCCGGGCCCGGCCGCTGGTCCGCGAAGGAGGAGATCAGCCGGCGGGTGACGCTCGGTGCGATCAGGGCGTCCCCGGCGGCCACCACCCGGACGGCGGCGAGGATGTCGTCCAGCGCCATGTCCTTGACCAGGAAGCCGGACGCCCCGGCGCGCAGCGCCGCGTACACGTGGTCGTCGTCGTCGAAGGTGGTGAGCACGACGACCCTGGTCGGCCCACCGCCGCCGGTGATCAGGCGGGTCGCCTCGATGCCGTCCATACCGGGCATCCGCAGGTCCATCACGACGACGTCGGGCCGCAGTTCACCGGCCAGCCGGACGGCCTCGGCGCCGGTGCCGGCCTCGCCGACCACCTCGACGTCGGCGGTCTCGGTGATGACCATCTCCAGTGCGGCCCGGACCAGCGGCTGGTCGTCGACCAGCAGGACGCGGGTCATGCATTCACCTCCACGGGGATCGGCAGTCGGACGGCGACCCGGAAGCCGCCCTCGGGGCGCGGACCGGCCTCGAACTCGCCGTCCAGCAGGCCGACCCGCTCGCGCAGCCCGGCCAGGCCGAAGCCGGTGCCCCGGCCCGGGTCGGTGCCGGGGCCCGTACCCCGGTCGGTGATCTCCACGGCCACCTCGCCCGCCGTGCGGCGGTCGACCAGGACCTCGCAGGAGCGGGTGTCCGCGTGCCGCACCACGTTGGTGACGGACTCCTGGATGACGCGGAACGCCGAGAGGTCGATCTCCGGTGGCAGCGGGCCCTGTTCACCCCGCCGCCGGACCTCGACCCGGACGCCGGCGGCGGCGGTCGCGGCGGCCAGCCGGTCGAGGTCGGCCAGGCCCTGGGGGGTGGTCGCCGACGTCTCGCCGTCGGCCTGGCGCAGCGCGACGAGCATCCGGCGCAGCCCGGCCAGGGTGTCCCGGCCGGCGTTCTCGATCTCGCCGAGCGCCTGCTTGGCCCGTTCGGGGCGGGTGTCGATGACCCGGCGGGCGGCGCCGGCCTGGAGGGCGACGATGCCGATGGTGTGGGCGACGGTGTCGTGCATCTCGCGGGCGATCCGCAGCCGTTCGGCGGTGACGGCCTCGGTGGCCGCCCGGGTGCTCAACGCCCGGGCGTGCTCGCGGTTCTGCCGCATCGAGCGGCCGATCAGCCAGGCGACCAGGGCGAGCAGCGCGGCGCCGTCGGCGGAGCCGATGTGGGTGCCGGTGAAGATGCCGACGGTGTTGCCGTGCACCAGGCCGATGTGCAGCACGAGCAGGCTCATCACCAGCGCGAACGCGGCCCGCGAGCTGCGGCGCGGCCGGGTGGCGGTGATCAGGCAGAGCGCGACGTCCACGGCCAGCAGGGAGGCCGGCGGCACCTGGGTGTCGGCGGCCCAGCCGTCGGTCTCCGTGAAGGCGGCGACGAACAGCAGGGCGACCGCGAGCACCGGGAGCCGGCGCACCAGCGCGGCGCCGGCGAAGGCCACCACCGTGGTGGCCAGGGTGAAGGACAGGCCGCCGTGGGCGGCGGCCCCGCCGTGGTACCGGGCGTTGCCGCCGAGCAGGACGGCGGGGTACGCGGCGGCCACGCACCAGGCGAGTCCGACCCAGACCTCGGGCGGAACGCGCCGGAACAGGGGCGGAGAGGGCGTCGCAAGCATACGAAGATCGTATCGGCGGCCCGAGGCGCCGTCATCGGACCGTGGTTGTACGACCGGGGGTGACAGCCGGGGCGCGCGGTGTCAGCGCCGGTCCGATGCGGCGGCCCGGCCCCGCCCGGCACCGTTGAGCCCATGATCGAAGTCACCGAGCTGACCAAGCGCTACGGCCGCACCACCGCCGTCGAACGCCTCACCTTCACCGTCCGGCCCGGCCATGTGACCGGCTTCCTGGGCCCCAACGGCGCGGGCAAGTCCACCACCCTGCGGCTGATCCTCGGCCTCAACGACCCGACCGGCGGCACCGCCACCGTCGACGGCCGCCCGTTCCGGTCTCGGCCGCGCGGCCTGCGCGACGTCGGCGCCCTGCTCGACGCGGGCGACGTCCACGGCGGGCGCAGCGGCGCGGCCCAACTGCGGGCGCTGGCCCGCGCCAACGCGATCCCGGCCGCGCGGGTCGAGGAGGTGCTGCACGAGGTCGGGCTCACCAAGGCCGCCGGGCGCCGGATCCGCGGTTACTCGCTGGGGATGAAGCAGCGCCTGGGCATCGCCGGCGCGCTGCTCGGCGACCCGCCCGTCCTCCTCTTCGACGAGCCGCTCAACGGCCTCGACCCGGAGGGCGTGCTGTGGGTGCGCGGCCTGTTCCGCCGCCTCGCAGCCGAAGGGCGGACGGTCTTCGTCTCCAGCCACCTGATGGCCGAGATGGAGCACACCGCCGACCGCCTGGTGGTGATCGGCCGGGGCCGGCTGATCGCCGACGAGAGCCTGGCGGAGTTCTCCGCCCGGGCCGGCCGCACCGGCGTCACCGTCCGGGCGGCCGAACCCGACCGGCTGGCGGCCGTGTTGACCGCGGCGGGCGCCACCATCCGCCCGGGCCCGGACGGCGCGCTCGCCGTGACCGGCCTGGACGCCACCCGGATCGGCGAACTCGCCCTGGAGCAGCGCCTGTTGCTGCACGCCCTGACCACCCGCACCGCCTCCCTGGAGGAGGCGTTCATGGAACTGACCGCCGACAGCGTCGACTACCTGGCCGGAGAGCCCCGATGAGCACCGCGACCACCACCCCCCGCCCCCTTCCCCGGCCCCTCCCCCGGCCACGCGCCCGCTTCGGCGACCTGCTCGCCGCCGAGTGGATCAAGTTCTGGTCCCTGCGTTCGACCGTCTGGGTGCTGGGCCTGAGCGCCCTGTTCATCATCGCCGCCAACCTCAAGGCGGCCCGGTACACCTACGACCACTACACCGTCGGCGACGGCGATCCGGCGACCATGCTGCAGGTCGCGCTCGGCGACTCCTTCACCATGATCGCCGCCGACGTCGTGATGATCGTCGCGGGCAGCGTCGGCGCGCTCGTCCTGGTCGGCGAGTACGCGAGCGGGCTGATCCGCACCACGCTGGTGGCCGTCCCGGACCGCCGGGCCGTGATCGCCGCCAAGGCCTGCGTACTGACCGCGGTCATGCTCGGCTACGGCGCCGTCACCGCGGGCGTCTCCTTCGGCGCCTGCCAGGCGGTCCTCGCCGACACGCACATCGGCGTGTCCGTCACCGACCCGACCGCGCTGCGCTTCGTCGCGGCCGCCGCCCTGTTCGCCCCGGTCTGCGCCCTCGCCGGATTCGCCCTCGGCGCGCTGATCCGGCACACCGCCGGAGCCGTCGTGGGCACCGTCCTGGTGCTGTTCTTCCTGCCGGCGTTCTTCAACGAGCGCTACCGCTGGTCGGCCGACCTCCTGCACGCCATGCCGCTCCAGGCCTGGCGCCGGCTGGCCCAGGTCGACCTGACCCACTCGCTGCCCTCCGCGCACCCGGCCACCGTCGCCGGATCCTGGGCCACGTTCGCGCTCTGGGCGCTCGCCTCGGTGGTGGTCGCCGCGGTCGCCGTCCAGCGCCGCGACCACTGACCCGCCGTCCGGCGGCGGCGCCGGAAACGCTGCTCACCCGTCGCGGCGGCCTGCCGCCACATCCGCCAGAGCCACCAGCAGCGCCGCCAGGACCAGGCCCGCCGCGACCGTCACGCCCAGTTGGAAGGCCAGCGCCCAGTCCGGGCGCGGGCCCTGGGCGTGGGCGAAGAAGACCGAGCCGACGATGGCGATGCCGACCGCCGAGCCGACCCGCTGGGCGGTCTGCAGGACACCGCCGGCGCTGCCCGCCCGGGCGATCGGCACCTGCTGGAGGGTCAGGGTCTGGTTCGGCGCGATCACCAGCCCGCTGCCCACCCCGGCGACCAGCAGCGGCAGCACCGTCGCCCAGCCGATCGCCGACCCCGTCCACAGCTGCACCGCCAGGGCCGAGGCCAGCAGGCCGGCCAGGACCAGCACCAGGCCGAGCAGCACCAACCGGCGGCCCAGCCGGTGCACCAGCCGTCCGCCGATCGCCGCGGACACGCCCGAGCCCAGCGCGAACGGCGTGATCGCCAGGCCCGCCGTCAGCGCCGAGTAGTGCAGGCCCGCTTGGAGGTAGAGCGTGAAGATGAAGAAGATCGCGGTGAACCCGGCGAAGTACACCAGCGACAGCGCCACCCCCGCCGCGTACGGGCGCACCGCGAACAGCGCCATGCTCACCAGCGGCTCCCGGCCCCGCGCGTAGTACCGCTCCCAGCCCACGAAGGCCCCCAGCAGCACCGCCGCCAGCGGCAGCAGCAACCAGCGCGTCGAGCCGTGCCACTGCTGCGCCTGGACGAACGGCAGCAGCAGCGCGACCGTCCCGGCGCCGAGCAGCAGCACCCCGACCGGGTCGAAGTCCCGGTGCCCGGCCCGCGAGGCCGCCGGCGGGGGCGGCGGGAGCAGCCGGTAGGCGATGGGCAGGGCGGCCACGCCGATCGGCAGGTTGACCAGGAACACCCAGCGCCAGCCGTTCTGCGGGCCGAACAGGTGGATCAGCAGGCCGCCCAGCAGCGGGCCGACGGCGGTGGACAGACCGATGGTGGCGGGGGGGGGGGGGCCGCGGCCGCCCGCCCGCGCCCCCCCGGCGCGGGCCCCGGCGCGATGCCGCAGTCAAGAGCGACACCCACCCCCCCC
>NZ_JBHWIR010000005.1:10811-18267 GCF_042731835.1 Kitasatospora sp. NPDC059817
TTATACGAGACAGGACAGCCCGAGGGTGGCGCCGAGCGCGCCGAAGGCCCGGCCGCGCTCGGCGCCCTGGAACAGGACCTGGATGAAGCCGGAGACCTGCGGCACCAGCACCCCGCCGGCCGCGCCCTGGAACAGCCGGGCCAGCACCAGCCACTCCTGGTTCTGCGCCGCCCCGGCCAGCGCGCTGGCCGCGGTGAACAGGGCGAGCCCGGTGAGGAAGACGGCCCGGCGGCTGCGGGCGTCGCCGAGCCGCCCGGACGGGACCAGCACCAGGCCGAAGGCGAGCGCGTAGCCGCTGAGCACCCACTGCAGGCCGCTGTCGGACATGTGCAGCCCGGCCCGCACGGTCGGCAGGGCGACGTTGACGATGCTGACGTCCAGCAGCGTCATGAACCCCGCGACCAGGCAGACCGTCAGCGCCCGCCAGCGCCGCGCCTCGGCCCGCCGGCCCGCGGCGGATGCGCCGGGCCGCTGTTCCGGGGGGCTGCACGGGGGTTGGGCCGTCATGGGAGCACCTTCCGGGCGTCCGGCGGTCGTCTGGCTTCGCGTCCGGCGGCCGGCCGTCGACCGGTCTTCCCGGTCCGGCTGCCCGCCCGCCGCGCGCGGCCCCCCTCCGAACGGCCATCGTGGACGGCGCGGCCCCGGAGCCGCCAGCCGGGCTGCGCCGCCCGCGCCGCCGCTCACCCGGACGGCCGAACCCGATCGCGGCCTCTCCCGGCGCCCCGGAGGCTGAGGACATGAACGCCGCCACCGAAACCCCGCCGACCGCCCCGCCGGTGCTGGACGTCCGGCAGCGCAACGTCGTCTTCGGCACCATCGTGCTCGGCATGCTGCTGGCCGCGCTCGACCAGACCATCGTCGGCACCGCGCTGCCCACCATCGTCGCGGACCTCGGCGGGGCCGCGCACATGTCGTGGGTGGTGACGGCCTACCTGCTGGCCGAGACGGTGGCCACCGTGCTGGCCGGCAAGTTCGGCGACCTGTACGGGCGCAAGCTGCTCTTCCAGGTCTCGGCGGTCGTCTTCATCACCGGCTCGTTCCTCTGTGGCCTGGCGACCAACATGACGCTGCTGATCGCCTGGCGGGCACTCCAGGGCATCGGCGCGGGCGGCCTGATGGTGACGGCCATGGCACTGATCGCGGACGTCATCCCGCTGCGCGAGCGCGGCAAGTACCAGGGCGCGATCGGCGCGGTGTTCGGCGTGGCGACGGTGATCGGGCCGCTGCTGGGCGGGCTGTTCACCGACCACCTGTCCTGGCGCTGGGCGTTCTACGTCAACGTGCCGATCGCGATCCTGGTGGTGATCGCGGCCGCCCGGACCATCCCCTCGGTGCGCTCGGCGGTACGCCCGGTGATCGACTACCTGGGGATCGCACTCGTCGCGATCGGCGCCAGCGCCCTGATCCTGGCGACCAGTTGGGGCGGCAACGAGTACGCCTGGGGCTCCGGGGTGATCATCGCCCTGTTCACCGGCGGCGCCGTCGCCCTCGGGCTGTTCTGCTGGGTGGAGAGCAGGGCCGTCGAACCGATGCTGCCGATGCGGCTGTTCCGGAACCCGGTGTTCGCGGTCTGCTCGGTACTCAGCTTCATCGTCGGCTTCGCGATGCTCGGCGCGCTGACCTTCCTGCCGACCTTCCTGCAGTACGTCGACGGCGACTCGGCGACCGCCTCCGGCGTGCGGACGCTGCCGATGGTGATCGGGCTGCTGCTCGCCTCGATCGCCAGCGGCAACGCCGTCAGCAAGACCGGCCGGTACCGGGTGTTCCCGATCGTCGGCACCCTGGTGATGGCCGTCGGCCTCTACCTGCTCTCCCGGCTCGAACCCGGCACGGGCACCGCGCTCGCCTCCCTCTACATGTTCGTGCTCGGCGTCGGCATCGGGCTGAGCATGCAGGTGCTCACCATCGCCGTGCAGAACACCGTCGACTACGCGGACCTCGGCACCGCCACCTCCGGGGTGACCTTCTTCCGCACCATCGGCAGCTCCTTCGGCACCGCCGTGTTCGGCACCATCTACGCCAACAGCCTCAAGACCGAACTCGCCCGGGGCGTGGCCTCCTCGGCCCGCCTCACCGGCGCGGACCCGGCGCTGCTCACCCGGGCCGCCGAGAGCCCGCAGGGCCTGCACCGGCTGCCCGCCGCGCAGGCGGCCCCGATCATCCAGGCCTACTCCGACGCCCTGCACACCGTGTTCCTGTGGACGGTGCCGGTCGCCCTGGTCGGGTTCGTGGTCGCGCTCTTCCTCAAGCAGGTGCAACTGCGGGACACCGCCCGGGCCGGCTCCACCGACATGGGCGAGGGCTTCGCCCAGCCGACCACCAGCGACTCCGACCCGCACCTGGAGTACGCCGTCGGCAAGCTCGTGCGCGGCGTGGACCTCGACACCGTCCGCTCGATCGTCGACGACGCCGACACCCGGGTCGACCTGGCCGGGGCCTGGGCGCTGATGGAGGTCGCCGGCCACACCAAGGCCGTCGGCCAGGCCTCCCTGGACCTCATCGCCGCCCGCAAGCGGATCCCGCCCGAGGTCCTGGAACCGGTCTTCGACCGGATGGCCGCCGAGGGCTACCTCACCCGCGACGGCGACCGGCTCTCCCCCACCGACGCCGGATCCCAGGAGGTCCGCGTCCTCGCCCAGGCCTGGTCGGACTGGCTCAACGCCCGGCTGGACGCCGACGCCGGCCGCCCGCGCAGCCCCCAGCTGCGCACCGCGGCGACCGCCATCGCCTGGCGCCTGATGGTCGAAGACCTCGCCAACGGCCTTCCGGCCCACGCCCGTTCGAAGACTGCGGCCAAGGTCTAGGTGTACTGGCCACCGAGGTTGGTGACTCGCCGAACGGTCCCAGACACTGACCGCTGGCCGTCCCGACCAACGGCGGAGCCGGGGCCGTCAAGAATTCTGGCGCCACCGGTTTCCATTCCCGCTCGGCCTCCAAGCGGCAGGCAGCCCTTCCATTAGCCCCGGCGTATGTCGGACAGACAAGTCAGGCGACTGTGAGCAAAAAATCCTGGATTGGTCAAATCATCTTCTCGCTGACCAGATTTCCATTGATTCTTCAAGGTCGGAATCGCCATTGGCCCGGCAGTCGCCGCAGGAGTTGCAAGATCAGCAAATAACTCCACATCACAGGGCTGATCAGCTACTGGCCGCAAGCTGTCGGTGTAGGCTTCCGGGGCACACGAAATTGCCTTCCGGTTGGTAGTCCGGACCGCAGGTCAACGGTTTCCCGTTCCGCGTCAACGTCCTCCCCTTCAGGGGAGTCCTGGTGTGCTCCGAGTAAGAGAAGAAATCTGCACTGGGAGTACTGTGTCTGGAATGCGTATCGTCATCGCCGGCGGCGGTCTCGCCGGGCTGACGCTGGCCCACTACCTGAACCGCAACGGCCTTGACGTGGCCGCCTACGAGCGCGACGCCGGCATCGCGGCGCGCGAGGCCGGGTACCGGATCCACATCAACTCCACCGGCACCTCCGCGCTGCACGCCGCGCTGGAGCCGCGCCTGTGGGAGCTGTTCCTGGCGACCTGCGGCATGCCGAGCGACGACATGCTGCTGTTCGACTCACAGCTCAACCCCCGCCCCGGCCGGGACAAGACGGCCACCGAGGGCACCGGGGTGCCCACCGACATCCCCGAGCACCTGGTGGTGTGCCGCTCGACCCTGCGCCGCATCCTCTACCTCGGCCTGGAGAAGGCCGTGCACTTCGGCGCCAAGGTCACCGGCTACCGCACCAACCCCGACTCGACGGTCACCGTGCTGCTGGAGGACGGGACCACGGTCGAGGCCGACGTGCTGATCGCCGCGGACGGCATCAACTCCGCCGTCCGCGCCCAGCGCCTGCCCCAGGTGAAGGTCGCCGACCTCGGTTCCCGGCACATCGCCGCGAAGATCCACCTCACCGACGAGGCGAAGGCCAAGCTGCCCGCACAGCTGTTCAACACCTTCTCCCTTGCCTACGCCGCCGACTTCACCGGGCTGACCCTGGGCCCGCTGGAGCGCACCGACCCCACCTCGCCGCTGATCGCCGAGCAGGACGCCGGCTTCCGGCGCGAGGCCACCGCCGACTACGCGCTGAGCATCTTCAACTCCCTCGCCGACGGGATGCTCCCCGACGACGAACTGCTCACCGCCGGGCCCGACGAGCTCAAGGCGCACGTGCTGGAGCGCGTCGCCGCCTGGCACCCGGCCCTGGTCGAGACCGTCCGGCTGTGGGACACCGCCACCGTGCAGGCCCTCAAGTGCCGCAGCTGTGTGCCCGTCGACGCCTGGGAACCGTCGAACGTCACGGTCATGGGCGACGCGGTCCACGCCATGAGCCCCGCCCTGGGCATCGGCGCCAACACCGCACTGCGCGACGCCCACACCCTGGGCGAGGAACTGCTCGCCGTCGCCCACGGCGACAAGCCCCTCCTGGACGGCATCGCCGGCTACGAGCAGGCCATGCGCGACTACGCCTACCACGCCCTGCGGATGTCCGCGTTCGTCGGCCAGAAGGTGATCGGACACCTCCCCCTGCCCGCATAGCCACCCCGATGCTCGGGCGGCGCGCACGAAACGCGCCGCCCGAGCCCGCCGACGGTTCGCCGTGGCCCGGCGGTCGGCCGGTGAAGATCCGCAGGTACGCCTCGGCCGGGCCGGTCAGCCTGCAGGGTGGGTAGCGACACGCCAGGAGCGGGCTGACCACGAATGGGTGAACCGAGTAGTCCCACCAGCCCCACCCAGCACTTCCACCACGACCGCGACGAACGATCCGTTCGCCGAACGGTCACACCCCTCAAGTCCAACCGCTCAGCACCCGCTAAGCCCGGCTTGCAAGCCGCTGAACTGCTCAAACAACCCGGCGCACCTGAGACTGGAACGCTCCTCCGAGGTCCGATTTCCAAGATTCCCGACAGCGCCACCCCCTAGCTCCCTCGCCAGGATCAGTTCGCGCCGCACGCCGTCGGCCATCAGGTCGCCGGGCTCGTCGGTCTCGGCGAAGCCGTTGCGGCGGTAGAGGGCGATGGCCGCGCCATTGTCGGGGTTCACCGCCAGCTTGAGGGTGGTGAACCCCTGCTCGGCGGCCCAGCGGGCGATCGCGCCGATCAGCCGGTCCCCCACGCCCCGGCCGCGCGGGGCCCGCGCGCGCCCCCCACCGTTAAGACACCGCGGCCCCCCCCCCCCCCGCGCCGCGGGCGCGCGCCCGCGCCCCGCCCCAGCGGGATATCCGCTCGGCGGCCGCCCCGCCCTCCTCGGCCGGGACGCCACTGGCCATCGCGACCGGGCGGCCGTCCAGCACCGCGACCAGGTCGAGGGCGCCGGGGATCTCCAGGCGGGAGCGCCAGCGGGCCTCGTGGTCGCCGGCGCCCTGCCAGTCCGCCAGGGTGGAGCCGAAGGCGTACGGCGCCTCGGTCAGCGCGGCCAGGCGCAGCTCGCGCCAGAGCGCCCAGTCGTCGGAGCCGAGCCGACGCAGCTCGGGTTCGCGCGGTTCCGGTTCGCGCGGTTCCGGTTCGTGCAGGTCGGGCTCGTGCGGTTCGGGTTCGTGCAGTTCGGACATGGTGCGGACCTTGCCGCAGGCCGGGCGGCACGGCAAGCGGATTACCCGGTTCAGCCCACGAGCGGCGGGTTGAGGCGGGCGAAGGCCTCCTGCCGGCGGTAGGGGAAGTACGGGTACGGCGCGGTGCGGGCGCTGGCCGCGTCCAGCCGGGCGACCTGCTCGTCGGTCAGCGACCAGCCGACCGCGCCGAGGTTCTGCCGCAGCTGCTCCTCGTTGCGGGCGCCGATGATGACCGAGGAGACGGTCGGGCGGCGCAGCAGCCAGTTGATGGCGATCTGCGGGACGGTGCGGCCGGTCTCGGCGGCGATCCCGTCGAGCGCGTCGACCACCCGGTACAGCAGTTCGTCCTCGACCGGCGGGCCGTAGTCGGCGGTGTCGTGCAGCCGGCTGCCGGCCGGGAGCGGCAGGCCGCGCCGGATCCGGCCGGTGAGGCGGCCCCAGCCGAGCGGGCTCCACACCAGGGCGCCGACGCCCTCCTCCTGGGCGAGCGGCATCAGCTCCCACTCGTAGTCGCGGCCGACCAGCGAGTAGTAGACCTGGTGGGCGGCGTAGCGGGGGCGGCCGTAGCGCTCGGCGACGGCGAGGGACTTCATCAGCTGCCAGCCGGAGAAGTTGGAGACGCCGGTGTAGCGGATCTTGCCGGCCCGGACGAGGTCGTCGAGGGTGGCCAGCACCTCCTCGATCGGGGTGCCGGCGTCGTAGGCGTGCAGCTGGAAGAGGTCGAGGTAGTCGGTGTCGAGGCGGCGCAGCGCATCGTCCACGGCCCTGGTGAGGCGGGCCCGGGAGGTGCCGGCGTCCTGCGGGCCGTCGCCGGTCGGCAGGCCGGCCTTGGTGGAGACGAGCACCTGGTCGCGGCGGCCGCGGATGGCCTGGCCGAGGACCTCTTCGGAGGCGCCGTCGGAGTAGACGTCGGCGGTGTCGAAGAGGGTGACTCCGGCGTCGATGGCGATGTCGAGCAGGCGGCGGGCCTCCTGGACGTCGGTGGTGCCCCAGGCGCCGAACAGCGGTCCACGGCCGCCGAAGGTGCCGGTGCCGAGGCTGAGCGCGGGGACCTTGAGGCCGGACGAGCCGAGCCGGCGGTATTCCATGGCGGTTGTCGTGCTGGTTGTCGTGCTGGCTTCCATGGCAGTTCTCCCCTCAGAGCCCTTAACGGGACTCCCATTCCGTTAGGATGGTTCGACCCTAGCAGGGCGCATCGACCTAATGGAACAGGAATCCCGTTAATGACTGCCGAGCCCTCCGCGCCGGACGCCCCGGACGCTCCAGAGACCCCGGACGCCCCGGACGCCCCGGAGACCCCCACGCCCGGGACGCGGCGCCCCGGCGGCCGCACCGCCCGGGTCCGCGCCGCCGTCCTGCGGGCCGCCGAGGACGCCCTGGTCGAGCACGGCTTCAGCGGGCTCGACCTCGGCGACGTCGCCCAGCGGGCCGAGGTCGGCCGGACCACCGTCTACCGGCGCTGGGGCACCACCAGCGCGCTGGTCGCCGACCTGCTCGCGGACATGGCCGAGCAGTCACTGCCGCGCACCCGCAGCGGCTCCCTCGCCGAGGACCTGCGGGCCAACGCCCGGCTGGTCCAGCGCACGCTGGCCGACCCCCGGCAGGGGGCGCTGTTCCGCGCGGTGATCGTGGCCGCCACCTGCGACCCGGGCGCCGCCGAGGCGCTGCGGCACTTCTACCTGCGCCGGGTCGAGGAGTGGGCGCCGTGCGTCACCGAGGCCGTCGAACGCGGCGAACTCCCGCCGGACACCGACGCGTTCGAGGTGGTCCGGGCCGTCTCCGCGCCGCTCTACTACCGGATGCTCACCACCGCCGAGCCGCTCGACGAGGCCGCCGCCGACCGCGCCGCGGCCGCCGCCGAGGCGGCCGCCCGGGCGGGGGCGCACCGGCAGGAGGGCGTCGGAGAACGTCCGGGAACGCC
>NZ_JBHWIR010000005.1:18277-21041 GCF_042731835.1 Kitasatospora sp. NPDC059817
CAGTTCGTCGAACTGCGCGGCCGGCGGGAGGGCTGGCGGCCCAGGGGGCGCCCTGGGGAACGCCCTAGAAGAAAACGGCCTAGAAGAAGCTGTCGTCGTCGCCCTCGTAGTAGTTGTTCACGACCACCTCGGGAGTGTCGTCGCTGAACGCCTCGTTGAGCAGCGCGCCGCCGACCAGGCCGGCCGCGCCCGCGCCGATCAGCGCGCCGGTGCCGAAGCGGCGTCCGCCCTGGCCCGGCTGGCCCTGAGCGGGCTGGCCCTGGACCGGCTGCGGATAGCCCTGCTGGACCGGCTGCGGGTAGCCCTGCTGCGGGGTGTAGAACGGCGGCACGGTGGTCTGCACCCGCTGGGCGCAGGCGGCGCAGGTCTCGATCTGGCGCGGCACGCCCCACTGCGGCGACCACAGCACCGCCGTCGAGCCGAGGCCGTGCGAGGGGTCGAAGAAACACGTCACGGGGGAACTCCCTGGTCCTGGCTGGGTCATCGGGACAGCGGGCGCCACGGCGGGCACGGCGGGCGCCACGGCGGGCACGGCGGGCGCCATGGCCGGCGCGGCGGGCACCGCCGGAGCCGGCACGGGCGCGGCGGGCGCCGGTTGCAGGACGTCCACCCCGAAGTCGGCGGCGATACCCGCGAGCCCCGACGCGTACCCCTGCCCGACGGCCCGGAACTTCCAGTCCGCGCCGTGCCGGTAGAGCTCGCCGAACACCATCGCCGTCTCGCTGCCCGCCTCGGCCGCCACGTCGTAGCGGGCCGCCTCGGCGCCGCCGTCCGGGTCGGTGAGCCGGATGTACGCGCCGCGGACCTGGCCGAAGCTCTGGCGCCGCTGCACCGCGTCGTAGACCGCGACCGCGAAGACGATCTTCTCCACCCCGGCCGGGACGTCCGCGAGCCGGACGTCGATCTGCTCCTGGTCGTCGCCGCCACCGGCGCCGCCCTGGTGGCGGACCGAACCGTCCGGGCTCTGCAGGTTGTTGAAGAAGACGAAGTGCTGGTCCGAGACGACCTTCCCGGAGGCGTCGCAGAGCAGGGCGCTGGCGTCCAGGTCGTACCCGGCGCCGACCGTCCAGCCGAGGCCGACCCGTACGACCCGCAGCCCGGGGGCCTGCTTGCCCAGGGAGACGTTGCCGCCCTTCGTCAGGGCCACACTCATGACACTTCCTCCGCCACCGTTCGAATGACCGCTGTTTCCACTGTTCGACCACGACAACGCTGTAGAGCTCGCGCCGGTTCCCGACTTCCCGTCAGTGCTGGACGGGACGTTCCAGCAGGCCACGGGCCCGTGGCGCGGTCTTGCCGGCCGGGGCGCGCGAGCTGGGCGCCCTGGCGGGGTGTCGGCCCCCGACCTATTGTCAGGTGACATGACACGCCTTCGTCGCGCCGCCACCCTGGCCGCCGCCCTCACCGGCACCCTCACCGCCCTGCTCACCCCGGCCGCCGCCCAGGCCGCCCCGGCGGCCTGCCCGGTCGTCGCCACCGCCCCGGTGGACACCGAACAGGCCCGGCTCCAGGACCAGCGGACGACCGCCTTCACCGAGCGCTCCGGCCTGCGCGACCTGCTCCGGGGCTTCCCCGCCGCCCTGTGCACCGCCCGGAACGCCCGGCAGGCGGAGCGGGTGGCGGGCGCCTGGGGCCGGGCACTCTGGCAGGCCGGGGTGGACCGGGCCCAGGGCCGGCGGCCCAGCGGCGAACTCCCCGCCCGCGACGACCGCCCGCTGTACTGGACCAGGCTCGCCATGACCGTCCAACTGGCCCGCTGGCAACCCGGGTTCGACGTCGACCCGGCCGATCTGCGGGCCCGCTTCGAGGACGCCTCCCGAGGCCTCGACGACGGCTTCACCGCCACCCCCGGCGTCCGGCGGATCTTCGTCAGCGGCTTCGACCCGTACGGCCTCGACACCGAGCCGCGCCGCGCCAACCCCTCCGGCGCCGCCGTCCTGCAACTGCACGGGCGGCGGATCACCCTCGCCGACGGCAGCCCGGCCGAAGTCCGGGCCGTCCTGCTGCCGGTCCGCTACGGCGACTTCGACGACGGCGTCGTCGAGCGCGCCTTCGGCCCGCACCTCTCCCCCGGCCCGCAGGCCGCCGACCTGATCACCAGCATCAGCCAGGGCTACCCGGGCCTGTTCACCCTGGAGGCCTGGGCCGGGCGGGCCCGCTCCGCCGATCCCGCCACCGACAACACCGGCACGCTCTCCGGCGGCACCCGGCAGCACCCGGTCACCGCCCCGGGCCTGGACGACGGCCCGGAGTTCATCCGCACCACCCTGCCCACCGACGCCATGACGGCCGTCCAGCAGCCCTACCCCGTCCGCCTCAACACCACCGTCACCGAGATCCCCGAGGGCGGCGTCGACCCCGTCGACCGCGCGGACGGCCCCACCCCCGGCTCCCGAGCCGTCGCCGGTGGCGGCGGCGGATACCTCTCCAACGAGGTCGCCTACCGCTCCAACCGCCTGCGCCTCGACCTCGCCCCCGACCTCCCCGGCGGCCACCTGCACACCCCCGTCCTCACCGGCCTGCCCGCCCAACAGGACCGCCTCACCGCCCCGGAGTTCGAGCAGAACGAGGCCTCCATCGCCGACCAGGTTCGCGAGATCCTGCGCCACGCCCGGTTCTGAGCCCCGGCGCCACACCCGGTTCCGAGCCCCGGGCCCGCGCGGCGGGCCGGCTACACCCGCCGGGCGAACAGCCCGCCCCCCCGGCGGCCCCGGGGGAGAGGGATGAGCCCGGTTGCGGCGGCCCCCTCCCCCCCCAGCCCGGG